>NZ_BADX01000026.1:0-22833 GCF_000241365.1 Pseudoalteromonas sp. BSi20480
GAGGTGAATGAACAAACTATATTTTCAAGAATTCGTGATGGGAGCGAACTCGAAGCATTAGCTAAAGAGTTGTGTTGTGATGAACGCTATCAATTAGTTTTGCTGCGCTTTAAAGATGTTTTATTTAAAAGGTCATCGTCATTTACAGATAGAAGCCTTAATAAAGTACTTTTTGACTATGTTTCGACTGAAGTAAAAAAAAATAAATATCAAAATGCTGAGAACTTTAAAGAGATTTTTACAAGGCTAGTGATAAAAATATTGAATATAGATAACTTTCAGAGCGTGATTAAAGATGTCGCTACGATTAACGATATTTATTTACTTTCAGCTATATTTATAGAAATAAAAAGAGAAGCAGAGAGTAATAATTCTTCTGAGTTTATAGAAGTTTTAGAGAAACAAGATTTTTCATCTATCGCTTTGGACTTACTAGAATATGAAGTCACTTATGAAATGCTATGTATTATATCTCAAATAGAAAATGGAGCTGCAGGCGAACCAGGTAAAAAGCATTTTGGTGGCCCTAAATATGAGTTTATTTTAGATCTCCTAAAAGATAAAAAAGATAAACAGTCGCTAAAAATATTGATAGAAGTGTTGTCTACAGATTTCAATGTAGATATGTCCAACATATTTACAGCGGTAAGCTCATTAGATAAAGAGACGAAGTTAATATTTATTGATAGGTTGAAGGGATTGATAAATACAGGTTTTGATGAGGATAAAAGAGATAAAGCAATAAATATTTTAAGTAGTAAACTTTAGATTAGTTTATAAACAGATGGGCTATTATTTTTGCTTATGGTAATGCTAAATGTCTATGTTTATGTATTAAAATGATGAGAATGTATATAAGTTGGGTTTCGTTCCACTCAACCCAACCCAACCTAAACACCTTAGGTTTACACCGAGCTGCTCGTGGCTAACAGCTCGAAGCTCTTACTCTTCCACCGCACTCACTACAAAGTACGGATTCAAATACTCATCTTTAGTGTTGTAAGTAAGCGGGCTGCCATCAAGCTTAGTGACTTTTGCACCGGCTATTTCGGCGATTGCATGGCCTGCGCCGGTATCCCATTCACAGGTTGGGCCTAAGCGCGGGTAAATATCGGCGCTGCCTTCAGCAACTAAACACAGTTTTAGTGAGCTGCCTTTTGAGACCATTTCTACGTCGTCAAAGCGTTTTACAAATTCGGCTAAATCGGGTGATGGGTGCGAGCGGCTGCCTACAACACGTATTAACCCTTTGTTAGGCTTAGTGGTTACTTTAAGTTCTATACGCTCATCGCCCATGTCTTTAAACGCGCCAATGGCGTCGCTTGCTAGGTACGATACGCCAAGTGCAGGGGCATCAACAACCGCGAGTACCGGTTTTCCGTTTTCTATTAGGGCAATGTTTACGGTAAATTCGCCGTTCTTTTTAATGAACTCTTTGGTACCGTCGATTGGATCGACTAACCAGTAGCTTTTCCACGTTTGGCGAATAGCCCAGCTTATGTCGGCGTTTTCTTCACTAAGGATGGGGATGTCGGGCGTAAGCTGAAGTAGCCCCGCTACAATGACCTTATGAGCTGCTAAGTCGGCGTCGGTTACTGGGCTTTCATCGGCTTTGTATTCAACGTTAAAGTCCTTTTCGTAAATCCCCATAATGGCTTTGCCTGCGGTGCGGGCAAGGATGAGGGTTTCTTCTAGCAGTTCGGTTTGGTTCATTGGGGTTAACCTATTATATGCGTTTGTTTTAGATACGTTATCAGTTGGGCAACCGATTGGTCTAGGGTGTTTTTACTTGTATCTAAAATTATTTCAGGCTTTGTGGGTACTTCGTAGTTTGAGTCGATGCCAGTAAAGTGTTTTATCTCCCCTGCGCGTGCTTTTTTGTATAGCCCTTTTGGATCGCGGCTTTCGCATACATCAAGCGGAGTATCTATAAATACCTCAATAAACTCTCCGTCATCTACTAAATTGCGCACCATGTCCCGTTCAGCTCTAAAAGGCGATATAAACGCAGTAAGTACTAACAAGCCTGCGTCGGTCATTAGTTTTGCGGTTTCGCCTACACGGCGAATGTTTTCTATGCGGTCTTCATCGCTAAAGCCTAGGTCTTTACATAAGCCGTGGCGTACGTTGTCGCCATCGAGCAGGTAAGTGTGTACGCCTTGCTGATTAAGCGCCGCTTCGAGTGCGTTGGCTACGGTGCTTTTACCCGAGCCTGAAAAACCGGTAAACCATAAAATAGCCGGCTTATGTTTTTTTTGCTCGCTACGTTGTGCTTTAGTGGTTGCGTAGTTATGCCAAACTATATTTTCATCCATAGTGATGTGTCTCTTATGCTGTTTGCGCCAGTATTAAAAAGGAAATACCAGCGGGATCAGGGTTAATACCGTGATTGAATAAATAATAGAAAGGGGCAAGCCCATAACAATGTAATCTTTTAAGCGATAATTACCCGCGCTATACACCATTAAATTTGTTTGATACCCAAATGGCGATATAAAACTTGCCGATGCGCCAAAAGCAACCGCCATAATAAAGGGTAGCGGGTCTACATTAAAGCCAACAGCTAATGAGTAAGCAACCGGAAACGAAAGTGCCGCTGCCGCATTATTTGTAATAAGTTCGGTAAATAGTACGGTCATTAAAAATATGGCTATAAATGCGCCGTAAGGGCCAAAGTCGCCAAGCACCATAAATAGCGCACTTGATATTTGCCCAGCAAGCCCCGTGCCTATCATTAATTTTGCAAGCCCAATAGCGCTACCTACTACAACAAGTAACTCAAGCGGAAATCGGCGTTTTATTTCGTTTAGCTTTATGGTGCCGCTGAGCATTAAGCCAATAAGTAATACCAATAAGCCTTTTACTAACGGCACTACCCCAAAAATACTTAAACCCAATACACCCGCAAAGCTGAGTAATACAATATTAGATTGTTTGGGCGCAAGGTGGGTTTGTAAATCAAGGCCTGAAATATATACAAACTCACGCTTTAAATTAGGTAGGCTGTAAAAGTTTTTGCCGGGTGCCAAAATAAGTGAATCGCCCGCTTGTAATTGTACTTGGCCAAGGCCGCCTTGAAGGCGGTCGTGCCCACGGCGAATAGCAATAACAGCAGCGTGAAACTGCTCGCGAAAACGTATTTCTTTTACGGTTTTGCCTATAAATTTAGACGACTGACTTACGACCACTTCAACTAAGTGTTCTATGTCTTTTTCGTGGTTATCGTGTACTACTTTTAAACCATCAAAGCGGGTTAACAGGGGGACTGATTTAATGTCGCCTACAAATAATAAAATGTCGTTTTGTTGAATAATTTGCTGAGGCGTTACTGCGCATATGCGTTCGTTATTACGAATTATTTCAGCTAGGAACAAGTCTTTTAAATCGCGTAGGCCGTTTTCTTCTACTGTGCGACCTATTAATTTTGAGCCTGTTTGTACTTTACCTTCAAGGTAAAAAGGAACAACTTCTTGATCGCTTTTGCCGTTGTCAGGCAAGTATTTAAGCATTACCAAAATAGTAATAAGGCCAACGCTAAGCGCGCCTAAACCCACTAAGGTAAAGTCGAAAAAGCCCAGTGGCTGCATACCTGCATCGACCGCAAAGCCGTTAACAATGAGGTTTGTTGAAGTACCTATGAGTGTAATGGTGCCACCTAAAATAGCAGTGTACGACAGCGGTAATAATAGCTTTGAGGGTGAATGGTTTGGGTTATCTTTTATTGCGGTAATGAGTGAGGCAACCACCGCCGTATTATTAGTAAACGACGATAAAAATGCAGTAGAAATCCCCAGCTTTGTTACCGACTTAACTAAGCTACCTTTAGATAACGACATGGATAGCTTTTGAATTAACGTGGTTTTTTCGATTGCAATCGACACTAATACGAGGAGCACTAAGGTAATAAGTGACGGATTGGCGTAGTTAACTAGCATGTTTTCAAGGTCAATTAGCCCGGCTAAGTAGCTGGTGCCAATAGCGCTTACAAATAACCATGCTGGATTAATGCGGGTGCCAAAAAGGCACCCGACTAAGGTAAGCATTATGCCTGTTAAAACTAGCTGCTCTACCATGCTTTATTATTCCTAACAGACATTAATAAACTTACAGTTTCGAAATATCAAGCGCTTGCCAATGCGGGAAGTGCTTGCGTACTAAGCTATTAAACTCAACTTCAAACTCACTGAAATCGCTTTTGCTTTTTTCGCTTTGTAGTACGTGTTCAATCATACCGGCTGCTACCGTTAAGTTAGACAAACGGTCAATTAGAATGAAAGAGCCTGTTTCGTGGTTATTGTGGTACTCGTCGGCCAAAATAGTTTCGGTTAGCTCAAGCGTTACAATAGCAATTTCGTTTAGCTGTAATGAATCGGCAGAGCCATGTTCAAGCGTGTTTACATCAATAGTGTGGTCAATCTTTTTAACCACAGCCGATGTGTTTTTGCTGCCTAGTTTTAGGTTGTAGTTTTTACCTAGCACTAATGGCGATTCGTGCATCCATACAATTTTAGCCTGAAGCTGATTAGTAACAGCGGCAGTTGAACTTGCCGGTACGATTACGTCGCCGCGGCTAATGTCTATTTCACTGTTTAGCGTAATAGTAATTGCTTGGCCTGCTTCTGCTGTGTCTAGGTTGCCATTAAAAGTGACAATTTCTTTAATGCTTGATGTTTTACCCGACGGTAATACTTTTACAGCGTCGCCTACTTGTAGCTTGCCCGATGCTAATGTGCCCTGAAAACCACGAAAGTTTAAGTTAGGGCGTATTACATATTGCACGGGTAAACGTGCTTCAAAACCGGTATCGGTTTGTGCCGCTGGCGAGTCTTCTAAAAGCTCAAGCAGTGGTTTGTCGGTGTAATACGGCGTATGCGCAGAGCGCGTTACTACGTTATCGCCTTTAAGCGCCGACATAGGCACAAACTTGATGTTTGTTACATTTAGTTGCTCAGCAAATTTAAGGTAATCGGCTTTGATTTTTTCATAAACGGTTTCGTCAAAATCAACAATATCCATTTTATTAATGGCTACAACAAACTGTTTAATACCTAGCGAGTCACAGATAAAGCTATGGCGCTTGGTTTGTACTTGCACGCCGTAACGCGCATCAACCAAAATAATGGCGACATCGCTTGTTGATGCACCCGTTACCATGTTGCGTGTATATTGCTCGTGGCCTGGTGTGTCGGCAATAATAAATTTACGCTTAGCCGTTGAAAAATATCGGTACGCTACGTCAATGGTAATACCTTGTTCGCGTTCAGCTTGTAGGCCATCTACTAGTAATGCAAGGTCAAGATCTTCACCTGCGTTACCTACTTTTTCGTTGTCTTTGTGAAGGGCTGCTAGCTGATCTTCATAAATTTGGTGGCTGTCGTGTAATAGGCGGCCAATCAGTGTTGATTTACCGTCGTCTACACTGCCACAGGTAAGCATGCGCAATAAGCTTTTGTCTTGTTGACGTGCTAGGTAGGCGTCTATGCCTATTTCTTTTACTTCGTTAAATGTATCGTTATTTTGGCTAGACATTAGAAATACCCCTCACGTTTTTTCTTCTCCATTGAGCCTGCTGAGTCATGGTCAATAACGCGGCCTTCGCGTTCTGATGACGTAGATAACAGCATTTCTTCAATAATTTCGGTTAGTGTACTGGCTGTAGATTCAACGGCGCCGGTTAGTGGGTAACAGCCTAATGTACGAAAACGGACCGATTTCATTTGTGGTACTTCGCCTTCTTCAAGTGGCATACGTTCGTCATCAACCATGATAAGTGTGCCGTCACGTTCAACTACAGGGCGCTCTTTAGCTAGGTAAAGTGGAACCATTTCGATGTTTTCTTGATAAATGTATTGCCAAATATCAAGCTCAGTCCAGTTAGATAACGGGAATACACGAATGCTTTCGCCTGGGTTTACTTGACTGTTATAAGTGTTCCAAAGCTCTGGACGTTGGTTTTTTGGATCCCAACGATGGTGCTTGTCGCGGAACGAGTACACACGTTCTTTTGCACGTGATTTTTCTTCGTCGCGGCGGGCGCCACCAAAGGCTGCATCAAAACCGTATTTGTTAAGAGCTTGCTTTAACCCTTGGGTTTTCATTATGTCGGTATGCTTACCCGAGCCATGCGTAAAGGGGCCAACGCCCATTGCTAAGCCTTCTGGGTTTTTGTGTACCAGTAGGTCAAAGTCGTACTCTTTTGCTATGCGGTCGCGAAATTCAATCATTTCACGAAACTTCCAGTCGGTGTCTACGTGTAATAACGGAAACGGAATTTTTGCAGGGTAAAACGCTTTACGCGCTAAGTGCAGAAGTACCGACGAATCTTTACCAATTGAGTAAAGCATTACTGGGTTCTCAAACTCAGCGGCGACTTCGCGCATGATTTTGATACTTTCAGCTTCAAGTTGCTGAAGATGAGTTAAAGCCATTGTTAGTCGTCCTACTAAAATGATTAAAAGTTATAAAATTAAATTTGGTTACTAATTTGCTATATCGGTTAACGGTTGCGCATAGCTACTTGTTTGGTTGTTTTTCCCAAACCACGCAAGCTGCGAGTGTAGGGCGGCTACTTCACCAATAATAAGTAATGCTGGCGATACAATGCTGTTGCGTTCAATTAAATTGGCAAGCTCACCTAATTGGCCTGTTACTACACGTTGATTTTTGCGCGTGCCATTTTCGATCACGGCAACTGGCGTGTCGGCTTTACGGCCATGTTTTAATAGCTCTGCTTGAATGTGCGGTGACTTAATTACGCCCATATATATAGCAAGTGTTTGGTTTGGTTTAGCCAGTGATTGCCAATCAAGTTCTTGGCCGTCTTTTTTACAGTGCCCTGTTACAAACTGAATAGCCTGGGCATGATCGCGATGCGTAAGCGGAATACCTGCATACGCACTACACCCTGCTGCAGCTGTAATACCCGGTACTATTTGGTAATTCACCTTGTTGGCAGCCAATACTTGTACTTCTTCACCGCCGCGGCCATAAATAAAGGGATCTCCTCCTTTAATTCGGCATACTTTTTTACCTTGTTTAGCTAGGTCAACCAACATTTGGTTAGTATCTTCTTGAACAACACTATGGTCGCCTAAGCGTTTACCAACACAAATTAGGTCTGCATCACGACGAACAAGCTCCATAATTTCGTCAGATACTAAAAAGTCGTAAACAACGACATCAGCTTGTTGCATAAGTTGCAGTGCTTTAAGGGTTAAAAGTTCTGGGTCGCCAGGACCTGCCCCTACCACATAAACTTCGCCCTCGGGCTCGGCTTTCGCGTCTAGCATTTGTTCAAGTTGTTGCTCAGCACCTTGGGTGTCGCCGGTTTGTACTTTACTCACAACTGATGAGTCGAACACGCCTTCCCAAAATTGGCGGCGGTCAGAAAAGTGCTTAAAGCGCTGTTTTACTTTATCTCTAAAGCCACCCACCAGTGTGGCAAGTGGGCCAATGTGTTGTGGTATTAATGTCTCTAACTTTTCACGTAAACGGCGTGCAAGTACAGGGGCTGTGCCCGCACTCGAAATAGCAATTGTAATAGGGTTACGGTCAACAATAGAAGGAAATATAAACGTACATTTAGGTTGGTCATCAACCACGTTTACAAACACATTGCGAGCATTGGCAAGCTCAAATACCGTGTTGTTAACTTCGTCTCGATCGGTTGCTGCAATAACTAGCATTTTTCCGTCTAGGTGTGATTCGTCAAAGTAAGCGTCTATTAGGGTCACTTCGTTGTGTTGTGCGTGTTCTTTTAATTCGTCACAAAACCAAGGTGCCACTAAGGTTACTGCAGCACGGGCTTTTAAAAACGCGCGACACTTGCGTAATGCGACCTCTCCACCGCCAACAACCAATACAGGTTTGTTGTCGAGTTTGGTAAAGATAGGTAAATATTGCACGTTGGTAACACCCCTAAACAATTTTATAAAACGCTTTAATCTGTTGTGCAGAATATAGCGGCTATGTGTAAGTAAAAAATAATTAAAACCAAGTTGATATAACCAAAAGTTATATTGGGTAGCGGTTTTAAGCCTAAGGCTGAGTTAACAAGGGATTGCGACTAGTTACAAGTAAAATAATAAGCTTAGAGTGTTTGGTTATGAGCTATAGCGAGTTTTTTTTAATTTGTTAATATGAGGCATATTAATTTTACCCAAGCAGGGCAAGGGAGTCCGTATGACAAAACAACAAGACGCATTACTCGCAGTAGAGCTTATGGATTTAACTAGCTTAAACACAAGCGACACAACAAAAGACATTCAAGCTCTGATCAATAGTATTAGGCCTGCACTAGGCACGCCAGCTGCGGTGTGTGTGTATAGTGATTTTGTAGACGATGCAAAAATAGCGCTTGCCGCACGAGAGCTTAGCCACGTTAAAGTAGCAACGGTGACTAACTTTCCAACGGGTGACGCCCTGCTGAGCGATGTGATAAACGAAACACTTATAGCCATTGAGCGCGGCGCAGATGAAATAGACCTCGTTATTCCTTATAAAAAACTAGCAGCAGGTGACACGCAAGCCACGCTTAAGTACGTAAGTGAAAGTAAAAAAGCGTGCGGCACTCAAGCTCAGCTAAAAGTAATTATAGAAAGTGGTGAGCTAAAAACAGAGGCGTTGATTGCTCAAGCGACCGAACTGGCTATTAAAGGCGGCGCTGACTTTGTAAAAACGAGTACAGGTAAAGTCGCTATAAATGCGACGCTTGAGTCAACTAAGGTAATGCTAACAACCATTAAAAATTCAGGTAAACGTGTTGGTTTTAAAGCTGCCGGCGGTGTTAAAACGGTGGCTGATGCCAGTGAATATTTAGCACTAGCCCGTTCAATAATGAGCGATGACTACCTACAAGCCACCACATTTAGGTTTGGTGCTTCAAGCCTATTAAGCGATGTATATAAAGTATTAGAGAAATAAAGGACAAATAATGAGAGCAAGAAATTCAGGGATGCAAAGTTTGGTTAATAATTTAGTTAAAGGTGCTTTTGTTGTTGGCGTAATTGGGTTTGGATTAACCGCGTGCACTAACCCAAGTACGCCAGCAGGTGAAGAGGGCTATGTTTACGAAAAACCACGAGTATTTGGTGAAGGTGGTTACCAAGGCACCATGATAGGGCCTGCTAATTATGGTATGTCATTACTGCGTAATGAAGTGGTAAACATAGATATGCGGCCTAATACGTATACCGAAACATTTAGAATATTAGCTAATGATGATTTAAACATAAAATTTGATTTTCATGCTGTGATTGCCATTCAAAGTGGTTCAGTGCAAACCGTTGTTGAACAATACGGAGCAGAGAACTGGTACAAACGTTTTGTGCGTGAAACGTTCAGAACTTACGTAAGAGATACTGTGCAGAAATACGACAGTGGTGAACTTAAAACAAACCGCGAAAAAATAGCCCAAGAGGTCACACTGCGTTTACAAAATTATTTATCAACCACCCCCTTTAAGCTTGCCAATGTAGTTGTAGGTAATATTAACTACCCCGATATTGTTGCTAATGCGGTAGAGAAAAAACTAGCTGCGCAGCAGTTACTTGCTGAAAAAGAAACACAAAAAGAAATTGCGCGTAAAGATGCAGAAATACGTGTTGAAGAATCAAAAGGCATAGCGCAGGCACAAAAAATTATTAACGCCACGCTTACAGCTAATTATTTACAACATGAAGCCATAAATGCGCAAATAAAAATGGCCGAGTCGCCAAACCATACAACGGTTTACATTCCTGTGGGTAATAATGGCGTGCCACTTGTTAAAGGGGCGAATTAAGCCTTTTTAATATTAAGTACTTAATTGTTTATAGAGATTTTGCATTACGGGTATCTTTTAGGCTTGTGTAAATGATTTGCGTAAGTATAATAGGCATCCACTTTGCAGGGGCGTAGTTCCAATTGGTAGAACAGCGGTCTCCAAAACCGACGGTTGGGAGTTCGAATCTCTCCGCCCCTGCCAATTTACTCATTAATATGAGTAAGTCTGGGGTTAAAAATCGGTTTAAATAAGTCTGTTTTTAAGTTTAGATTTTAATGGATTAACCCTGCCATTGTGTAGGGTTGTTGTGTCTGTAGTTAAGGTAATAATATTATGAGCACGAATGTAGAAACACCATCAAGCGGGATGGAGTCAGTGAAGTGGTTAGTAGCAATCGCGCTACTTGCAGGCGCAGTTGTTGGTAATCATATGTATGCAGATCAGTCTGTATTACTACGTGCTATCGGCGTTGTTGTTGCAATAGCGGCCGGATTAGCCATTGCCTCACAAACTTTTAAGGGACGTACCTTTCTTGCTTTCGCTAAAGAAGCGCGAATTGAAGTACGCAAAGTTATTTGGCCTACGCGTCAAGAAACTACCCACACGACATTAATTGTAATGGTTGCAACCGTGATTATGGCACTTATCCTTTGGGGATTAGATGGCATTTTATTCCGCGCTGTTGGCTTTTTAACTGGATTGGAGATCTGATCCCATGTCGGATGAGAACAAAGAAATTAAATTACGTTGGTACGTAGTACAAGCATTTTCTGGTTATGAAAAGCGTGTAGCTCAAACGTTAACTGAACACATTAAAATTGAAGGTCTTGAAGAGAGCTTTGGTGAAATATTAGTACCAACTGAAGAAGTGGTTGAGATGCGCGCAGGTCAAAAGCGTAAATCTGAGCGTAAATTCTTTCCAGGCTACGTACTAGTACAAATGGATATGAATGACGCTAGCTGGCACTTAGTAAATAGCACAGAGCGTGTAATGGGCTTCATTGGCGGTACATCTGACCGTCCAGCGCCAATCAGCTCTAAAGAAGCTGATCGTATTCTTAACCGTTTACAAGAAAATGCTGAAGCACCTAAGCCTGCTACATTATTCGAACCAGGTGAAGTGGTACGCGTAACTGACGGTCCATTTGCAGACTTCAGTGGTGTAGTTGAAGAAGTTGACTACGAAAAAAGCCGCGTTAAAGTATCTGTACTTATTTTTGGACGTTCTACGCCAGTTGAACTTGAATTTGGTCAAGTTGAACAAGATAAGTAATTGATTAAAAAAGACTTCACTGCTGAAATTTTAAATTTTGGCACGAAGCTTGAAAAAGGCCGCTGATTATCTTATAATCAGCGGCCTTTTTGTATAAAGGTAAAAATTTATTTTTACAGTACAAAAAGTACGAAACCAATTTTTAAACTGGGAAGCCGTTAGAGTACGCGTCCTCGCGCGCACAAGGCTAAGACCCACCAAATGAGGTATTTATAATGGCTAAAAAAGTTGAAGCTCTAATCAAGCTACAAGTTGCCGCTGGTATGGCTAATCCTAGTCCTCCAGTAGGTCCTGCACTAGGTCAACACGGTGTAAACATCATGGAATTCTGTAAAGCGTTTAACGCACGTACAGAGTCTATCGAAAAAGGCGCTCCAGTTCCTGTAGTGATCTCTGTTTACGGTGACCGTTCATTTACGTTCGACATGAAAACGCCACCTGCTGCTTACTTACTTAAGAAAGCTGCTGGTATCAAGTCAGGCTCAGGCCGTCCTAACACTGACAAAGTAGGCACAGTAACTCGTGCTCAACTTGAAGAGATTGTTGAGACAAAACGAACTGACCTTACAGCTGCCGATATGGACGCAGCGGTTCGCACTATCGCAGGTTCTGCGCGTGCGATGGGCTTGAACGTAGAGGACTAAGAAATGGCTAAATTAACTAAACGTATGCGTACTATCCGCGAAAAAGTGGAAGTAACTAAAGATTACGAAATCAATGAAGCAGTTGCTCTTTTAAAAGAGTTAGCGACAGCTAAATTCGTAGAAAGTGTTGACGTTGCTGTTAACCTTGGTATCGATGCTCGTAAATCTGACCAAAACGTTCGTGGTGCAACTGTACTACCTAACGGTACTGGTCGTGACGTTCGCGTTGCAGTATTCACACAAGGCGCTAACGCAGAAGCTGCGAAAGAAGCCGGTGCTGAATTAGTAGGTATGGAAGATCTTGCTGAGCTAGTTAAAAAAGGCGAGATGGATTTTGACGTTGTTGTTGCATCTCCAGACGCTATGCGTGTTGTTGGTCAACTAGGTCAAATCTTAGGTCCACGTGGTCTAATGCCAAACCCTAAAACTGGTACTGTAACACCTAACGTTGCAGAAGCAGTTAAAAATGCTAAAGCTGGTCAAGTGCGTTACCGCAATGACAAAAACGGCATCATCCATACTACTATTGGTAAGGTTGATTTCACAGCTGAGCAACTTCAACAAAACCTTGAATCTCTTATTGTTGCACTTAAGAAGGCTAAACCTTCTCAAGCTAAAGGTGTTTACTTGAAAAAAGTAACTATCTCTACAACAATGGGCGCAGGTGTTTCTGTTGACCAAGCTACTTTAAACACAGTAGTTGCTTAATTTAGTGTTTACATGGCACGAAATTTGTACTATAATTTCGCGCCATTTTGTTGATTAATTTATTAATTAGCAAAATAAAGAATTCGGGTTGAAGTCCATAATTTCGGTGCGCCTCTGGCAAAGCGATAAATTGGGCTTCCGTCCAAGACCGTAGGCGGCTTAGGCCTTAATTTTACCTACGTAGACGGTGTAGACCCCAGATAGATTTTTCCTAATCCTTCTGGCTCTCGCCGTAAAAAGCATCTCTACCTTTTTGGTAGGGAAGAGTAGAACAGGGGAAACCGATTGTCGGTAACCCCATTAAACCAGGAGTAACACCCATGGCTTTAAATCTTCAAGGCAAAAAAGCAATAGTTGCTGAAGTCAACGAAGCAGCCAATGGTGCTCTATCTGCAGTTGTTGCAGATTCTCGTGGTGTAACAGTTGGCGCAATCACTGCCCTTCGTAAAGAAGCTCGTGAAGCTGGTGTATGGATGAAAGTTGTTCGTAACACTTTAGCAAAACGTGCTCTTGAAGGAACAGATTTTGAGTGTCTTTCTGATTCATTTGTTGGTCCAAGCTTAATCGCTTTCTCATCAGAGCACCCAGGTGCTGCTGCGCGTATCTTTTCAGATTTCGCGAAAAAGAATGAGAAATTCGAAGTTAAAACGGCCGCTTTTGAAGGTAACGTAGTAGATGCAGCTATGCTTGCAACTCTACCTACATACGACGAAGCTGTTGCACGCTTAATGAGTGCTATGAAAGAAGCGTCTGCTGGCAAATTGTGTAAAACAATTGAAGCAGTACGTGTACAGAAAGAAGAGCAAGCTGCTTAATTTTAAGTTGTTTAATCCTTTCGGTGTAAAATTTATTTGGACCTAGAGTCCGTTAATTATTAGGAAATTTGTAATGTCTGTATCTAAAGACCAAATCCTTGACGCAATTGCTGAAATGTCAGTAATGGACGTTGTTGCTCTTGTTGAAGCAATGGAAGAAAAATTCGGCGTAACTGCTGCAGCTGCAATGGTAGCTGGTCCAGCTGCTGAAGCTGCTGAAGAGAAAACAGAATTTGACGTAATCCTTACTGGCGCTGGCGCTAACAAGGTTGCTGCAATCAAAGCTGTTCGTAGCGCTACAGGCCTTGGCCTTAAAGAAGCTAAAGCTCTTGTTGAAGCTGCTCCTACACCTGTTAAAGAAGGTGTATCTAAAGAAGAAGCTGAAGCACTTGCAAAAGATCTTACTGAAGCTGGTGCTGAAGTTGAGGTTAAGTAATTTAGCTTACGCTAAGTTCGCTGCCTGAGAAATCAGGCAAGGGCTGGTGATTATTTAATCACCGGCCTTTTTGCGCTATGGAGTGATGCACTCTTATAGCGCAAATAAAATCTAATTATTTCTTTACTTTCAACGCTTTATAGTTTGCTAGTGTTGAAAAGGGATTTAATTAGAACAACAATAAAATGTTGTAAATCTTGGCATAGCTGCCAGTTAAGTCTGTTCTTACAAGAACAGGTCGGGTCAAAGATCAGCAAGCTGAGGAACCCCATGGCTTACTCTTATTCTGAAAAGAAACGTATCCGTAAGGATTTTGGTAAACGTCCACAAGTTTTGGATATACCTTTTTTACTGTCTACACAGTTAGAATCGTTTAAAAAATTCTTAGTGCCGGACGCTGATGGCGATCATGGTTTGGAAGCTGCCTTCCGTTCTGTGTTCCCTATAAAAAGCTACTCGGGAAATTCTGAGCTTCAATACGTAAGTTACCGTATTGGTGAGCCAGTTTTCGATGTAAAAGAATGTCAAATTCGCGGTGTGACTTATTCTGCTCCACTTCGCGTGAAACTGCGTCTTGTTGTTATGGACAAAGAAGCTCCAGGCACAGTTAAAGACATTAAAGAGCAAGAAGTTTACATGGGCGAAATTCCGCTCATGACCGATACCGGTACCTTTGTAATCAATGGTACAGAGCGTGTTATCGTTTCTCAGCTACACCGTAGCCCTGGTGTATTCTTTGATAACGACCGCGGTAAAACTCATTCATCAGGTAAAGTATTATATAACGCACGCGTTATTCCTTACCGTGGTTCATGGTTAGACTTCGAATTTGATGCAAAAGATAACTTATATGTACGTATTGACCGCCGTCGTAAATTACCGGCGTCTATCATCTTACGTGCACTTGAGTACTCTAGTGAAGAAATCCTAGATATCTTCTTCGATACTACTGCGTTTGAAGTAGCTGACGGTAAAGTTCTTATGGAACTTGTACCTTCACGTTTACGTGGTGAAACTGCCGCTTTTGATATCAAAGGCGAAGACGGTGAAGTACTTGTTGAAAGCGGGCGTCGTGTTACGGCTCGTCACATCAAGAGTATCGAGAAAAAAGGCATTACTCAGTTAGAAGTACCTCATGAGTACATCATTGGCCGTATTATTTCTAAAAACTACGTTGATGAATCAACGGGTGAAGTTATTGCAAATGCGAATGATGAATTAACTCTTGAGCTTATGGCTGAATTAGTTAAAGCCGGTCACACTACCATTGATACGTTGTACATCAATGAAGTGGACAGCGGTGCTTACATGTCAAATACATTGAACATTGACTCTTCGAGCAACCGTTTAGAAGCACTAGTAGAAATTTATCGCATGATGCGCCCAGGCGAGCCACCGACGAAAGACGCGGCTGAAGCCTTATTCCAAAACTTGTTCTTCTCTGAAGAACGTTACGATCTATCAACTGTTGGTCGTATGAAGTTTAATAGCCGTGTTGGTTACGATTCTGACACAGGCCCTGGCACATTAAGCAAAGAAGACATCGTGTCTGTTATGAAAGTATTAATTGCTATTCGTAACGGTCAAGGCGATGTTGATGATATCGACCACTTAGGCAACCGTCGTATACGTAGTGTTGGCGAAATGGCTGAGAACCAATTCCGTGTTGGTCTAGTACGTGTAGAACGTGCTGTACGTGAGCGTTTAAGCTTAGGTGACCTTGACGCGATAATGCCACAAGATCTTATTAACGCTAAGCCTATTTCGGCAGCGGTTAAAGAGTTCTTCGGCTCGTCTCAGTTATCACAGTTTATGGACCAAAATAACCCGCTATCAGAAGTAACGCATAAGCGTCGTATTTCTGCATTAGGTCCGGGCGGTCTAACACGTGAGCGCGCTGGCTTTGAAGTACGTGACGTTCACGTAACTCACTACGGTCGCGTATGTCCAATCGAGACGCCTGAGGGTCCAAACATCGGTCTAATTAACTCATTGTCTACGTACGCACGTACAAATGACTACGGTTTCTTAGAAACACCTTACCGCAAAGTGGTAGACGGTGTAGTAACTGATGAAGTTGATTACTTATCAGCCATTGAAGAAGGTCAGTTTGTTATCGCACAGGCGAACTCAAACTTAACTGAAACCAATGAGTTTGTAGATGAACTTATTCCATGTCGTCACAAAGGTGAATCAACCTTTATGGGTCGCATGGACCAGCAATATATGGATGTATCACCACAGCAGGTGATCTCTGTAGCAGCAGCACTTATCCCGTTCCTAGAACACGATGATGCTAACCGCGCATTGATGGGTTCAAACATGCAACGTCAAGCAGTACCAACATTGAAAGCGGATAAGCCGTTAGTAGGTACAGGTATTGAGTTAACACTAGCGAAAGATTCTGGTGTAACGATTGTTGCAAAACGTGGTGGTGAAGTGATGTATGCCGACGCAAGTCGCATCGTTGTAAACGTACATGAAGAAGAACGCATCCCTGGTGAAGCGGGTATCGACATCTACAACTTAACCAAGTACACACGTTCTAACCAAAATACATGTATTAACCAAAAACCAACGTGCATGGTTGGTGAACCGGTTACTCGTGGTGACGTGTTAGCAGATGGTCCTTCGACTGACTTAGGTGACTTAGCCCTTGGTCAAAACCTTCGCGTGGCATTCATGCCATGGAACGGTTATAACTTCGAGGATTCAATCTTACTATCAGAGCGCGTAGTTGAAGAAGATCGTTTAACGACTATCCACATTCAAGAACTACAGTGTGTTGCCCGTGATACTAAATTAGGTCCAGAAGAGATCACTGCAGATATCCCTAACGTGGGTGAGTCTGCACTAGGCAAGCTTGATGAATCAGGCGTTGTTTATATTGGTGCTGAAGTTAAAGGCGGCGATATTCTAGTAGGTAAAGTGACTCCGAAAGGCGAAACACAGCTTACACCTGAAGAGAAGCTACTGCGTGCTATCTTCGGCGAAAAAGCATCTGACGTTAAAGACAGCTCTTTACGTGTACCAAATTCTGTAACTGGTACCGTAATTGACGTGCAAGTTTTCACCCGTGATGGTGTTGAAAAAGATAAGCGTGCGTTAGAAGTTGAAGACATGCAGCTTCGCGAAGCGAAGAAAGACTTCAACGAAGAGTTCCGTATTCTTGAAGCTGGCGTTTTAGAACGCGCTCGTAAGCTACTTGTAGCTGCAGGCTTTGATGAAAACAACTTAGTGTCATTAAATGCTGAAAAACTATTAACTCAAAGCCTTGCTGAAGAAGATAAGCAAGCTGAACTTGAGCAACTAGCTGCACAGTACGATGAACTTAAAGCTGAATACGATAAGAAGTTTGAAAACAAACGTCGTAAAATTACTCAAGGTGATGACTTAGCACCAGGCGTACTTAAAATTGTTAAAGTATACCTAGCTGTTAAACGTCGTATCCAACCGGGTGATAAAATGGCGGGTCGTCACGGTAACAAAGGTGTTATCTCGACTATCGTACCAGTAGAAGATATGCCATACGATGATAAAGGTCGTACGGTAGATATCGTACTAAATCCACTAGGTGTACCATCGCGTATGAACATCGGTCAGATCCTTGAAACACATATGGGTCTTGCTGCACGTGGTATCGGTGAACGTTTAGAAGAAATGATGAAAGAGCAACGTGAGCTTCATGAGCTACGTGAATTCATCAAGCAAGCTTACGAAATTGGTGAATCTCGCCAAGTTGTAGACATTGCAAGTTTCTCTGATGACGAAATTCGTCGCCTAGCTGAAAACTTAAAAGGTGGTTTACCAATCGCTACTCCTGCATTTGATGGCGCTAAAGAAGACGAAATCAAAGACATGCTAGAGCTTGGTGGATACCCTAGAAGTGGTCAGGTTACACTTTATGATGGCCGTACTGGCGATCAGTTTGAACGTCAAGTAACTGTTGGTTACATGTACATGCTTAAACTTAACCACTTGGTTGATGATAAGATGCACGCACGTTCTACTGGTTCTTACAGCCTTGTTACTCAGCAGCCGCTGGGTGGTAAAGCACAGTTCGGTGGCCAGCGTTTTGGTGAGATGGAAGTATGGGCACTTGAAGCTTACGGTGCTGCTTACACGCTACAAGAAATGCTAACAGTGAAATCGGATGACGTGAATGGTCGTACTAAGATGTATAAAAACATCGTTGATGGTAACCACAAGATGGAACCAGGTATGCCAGAATCGTTCAACGTATTGTTGAAAGAAATCCGCTCACTGGGTATCAACATCGAGTTGGAAGAAAATTAAGCCAATTAGATGCTGCAGTTGACGCTGCAGCATCTGTTACGGCTGAATAGAATGTAGGGACGAGATTACCCGTCCTCGAGATTAACTCCGACAGGAGAGCTAAGGTGAAAGACTTACTTAAGTTTCTGAAGCAACAAAATAAGACCGAAGAATTCGATGCAATTCGCATTGGTCTTGCTTCACCAGACATGGTTCGTTCATGGTCATACGGTGAAGTAAAGAAACCTGAGACTATTAACTACCGTACTTTCAAGCCTGAGCGCGATGGCTTATTCTGTGCCCGTATTTTCGGCCCAGTGAAAGATTATGAGTGTTTATGTGGTAAATATAAACGCCTTAAACACCGTGGTGTGATCTGTGAGAAGTGTGGCGTTGAAGTTACACTGACCAAAGTGCGTCGTGATCGTATGGGTCATATTGACCTTGCGAGCCCAGTAGCACATATATGGTTTTTAAAATCATTACCGTCACGTATCGGCTTAATGCTAGATATGACGCTTCGTGATATTGAACGTGTTCTTTACTTCGAATCATTCGTAGTAACTGAGCCAGGTATGACAACGCTTGAGCGTGGTCAGTTACTCGGTGAAGAAGAGTACCTAGATGCATTAGAAGAGCACGGTGATGAGTTTGAAGCGAAGATGGGTGCTGAAGCAGTTTTAGACTTGCTTCGTGAACTTGATCTTGGCCAATTAATTGCTGAGATGCGTGAAGAGTTACCAACAATTAACTCTGAAACTAAGCGTAAAAAAATCACTAAACGTCTTAAGTTAATGGAATCATTCCACCAATCAGGTAATAACCCTGAGTGGATGATCATGACAGTACTTCCAGTATTGCCACCTGATCTACGTCCATTAGTACCACTAGACGGTGGTCGTTTTGCGACATCTGATCTAAATGACCTTTACCGTCGTGTTATTAACCGTAACAACCGTCTTAAGCGTCTATTAGATTTAGCAGCACCAGACATTATCGTACGAAACGAAAAACGTATGTTACAAGAAGCGGTAGATGCGCTACTTGATAACGGTCGTCGTGGTCGTGCTATTACAGGTTCTAACAAGCGTCCGCTTAAATCTCTTGCTGATATGATCAAGGGTAAGCAAGGTCGTTTCCGTCAGAACTTACTTGGTAAGCGTGTAGATTACTCAGGCCGTTCTGTAATCACAGTAGGTCCTACACTTAAGCTTCACCAATGTGGTCTTCCTAAGAAGATGGCACTTGAGCTATTCAAACCGTTTATCTACGGCAAACTAGAGCGTCGCGGCATGGCTACGACAATCAAAGCTGCTAAGAAAATGGTAGAGCGTGAAGTAGCGGAAGTATGGGATGTATTAGACGAAGTAATTCGTGAACATCCGGTATTACTAAACCGTGCACCAACACTTCACCGTTTGGGTATCCAAGCGTTTGAGCCTGTGCTTATCGAAGGTAAAGCGATTCATTTGCATCCATTAGTATGTGCGGCTTACAACGCCGATTTCGATGGTGACCAAATGGCGGTACACGTACCGTTAACAATCGAAGCACAGCTTGAAGCACGTGCATTGATGATGTCAACAAACAACATTCTATCTCCTGCGAATGGTGAGCCAATCATCGTTCCTTCACAGGATGTTGTATTGGGTCTTTACTACATGACCCGTGATTGCATCAACGCAAAAGGCGAAGGCGCAATATTTAAAGATCCTAAAGAAGCAGAAAAAGCATACCGTAGCGGTAATGCAGACCTTCACGCTATTGTGAAAGTACGTATTAGCCAGTCAGTTGCTAACGAGCACGGTGTAGTAGAAGATACTACAACGGTTATCGAAACAACGGTAGGTCGTGCAATTCTGTCTCTAATTTTACCAACTGGTATGCCGTTTGAGTCAATCAACCAGCCACTAGGTAAAAAGCAGATTTCTAGCTTGTTGAATGAGTGTTACCGTCGCTTAGGCCTTAAAGACACAGTTGTTTTTGCTGACCAAGTTATGTACACCGGTTTCCATTACGCAATGAAGTCTGGTGTTTCTATCGGTATCGATGACTTAGTTATCCCACCGGTTAAAGCGCAGATCATTGAGTCAGCAGAAGCTGAAGTAACTGAAATCAACCAACAATTCCAATCAGGTCTTGTAACGGCTGGTGAGAAGTACAACAAAGTTATCGATATCTGGTCACGTGTAAATGAAAACTTATCACGTGAGATGATGGCTAACTTGTCGAAAGACACAGTAACCAACGCGAAAGGTGAAGAAGTAGAGCAACCGTCATTTAACTCAGTGTTTATGATGGCCGACTCAGGTGCTCGTGGTAGTGCCGCTCAGATCCGTCAGCTAGCAGGTATGCGTGGTCTAATGGCACGTCCAGATGGTTCAATCATCGAGACACCAATCACGGCTAACTTCCGTGAAGGTCTAAACGTACTTCAGTACTTCATCTCAACTCACGGTGCGCGTAAAGGTCTTGCCGATACAGCACTGAAAACAGCGAACTCGGGTTACTTAACGCGTCGTCTAGTAGACGTAGCACAAGATTTGGTAATCAACGAAGACGACTGTGGCACAGAAGATGGCTTAACAATGAAACCGCTTATTGAAGGTGGTGATGTTGTAGAAGCGCTTCGCGAACGTGTACTAGGTCGTGTTGTAGCTGAAGATGTTGTTATTCCAGGTACTAATACTGTACTTGTAGAACGTAATATCATGCTTGATGAAAAACTGTGTGACCTTTTAGAAGAGCACTCGGTTGATGAAGTACGCGTACGCTCAGTTATCACATGTGATAACGACTTTGGTGTATGTGCTAACTGTTATGGTCGTGACCTTGCACGTGGTCATATCATCAACGCAGGTGAATCAGTAGGTGTTATCGCGGCACAGTCAATTGGTGAGCCGGGTACACAGCTTACGATGCGTACATTCCACATCGGTGGTGCGGCATCTCGAGCGTCAGCTGAAAATAATGTACAAGTTAAAACTAACGGTACATTAAAACTTCACAATGCTAAGTATGTATTAAATACAGACGGTAAGATTGTTATTACGTCACGTTCAACGGAAATCACTATCATCGATAGTCATGGCCGTGAAAAAGAGCGTTATAAAGTACCTTATGGTGCAGTATTAACAGTTCAAGACAATGCAGAAGTTCAAGGTAACGACATTGTTGCTACTTGGGACCCGCATAGTCACCCAATCGTTCTTGAGCACAAATCAAAAGTATCGTTTAGCGATATCGATGACTCGAATACAGAGACACAAACCGATGAACTAACTGGTTTGACTCGTATCGTAGTTAAAGACCTTGCTAAAGCGAATGCTAAAGCGAATGCTAAAGAGCCTAAACTTATCATCGAAAGTGATGAGCGTGGTCTGCAAGAAACACGTCTTCCTTCATTCACAACGATTGAAGTAACAGACGGTGCGACTGCAAACCCAGGTGACGTGTTAGCACGTATCCCGCAAGAAGGCTCTAAAACTCGTGATATCACGGGTGGTCTACCTCGCGTAGCCGACTTATTTGAAGCGCGTAAGCCAAAAGATCCAGCTATCTTAGCTGAAATCACCGGTACTATTAGCTTCGGTAAAGAGACTAAAGGTAAGAAGCGTTTAGTTATTACTCCAGCTGAAGGCGATCATTACGAAGAAATGATTCCTAAGTGGCGTCAACTTAACGTGTTTGAAGGTGAACAAGTGTCTAAAGGTGAGGTAATTGCCGATGGTCCTGAATCACCACATGACATCTTACGCCTACGTGGTGTGACTCATGTTGCTAATTACATTGTTAACGAAGTGCAAGAGGTTTACCGTTTGCAAGGCGTTAAGATCAATGACAAGCACATTGAAACAATTATCCGTCAAATGTTACGTAAATGTACCATTTTACACGGTGGTGATACTGACTTCTTAGCTGGTGAACAAATCGAAGTGGCGCGCGTTAATATCGCAAACCGTGACCTTGAAAAACAAGGTAAGATCCCAGCGAAGTTTGAAATCCAGTTAATGGGTATTACTAAAGCATCACTAGCGACAGAATCTTTCATCTCTGCAGCGTCTTTCCAAGAAACAACACGTGTTCTTACAGATGCAGCAGTGAATGGTAAGAGCGATGAGCTTCGCGGTCTGAAAGAAAACGTAATTGTGGGTCGTTTGATCCCAGCCGGTACCGGTTTTGCGTATCATCAAGATCGTATGGCTCGCCGTAAACAAAGCAAAGAAGTAGTAGAAGAGCAAACAGTAAGCGCTGAAGAGGCAACTCAAGCACTAACTGATGCACTAAATGCTGATTTGTCTGGAAATCAATAAACTGTTCTTAATCAATAGATTAAGAGTTCGTAAGGCAGTTAAGTGCTGTCTTACGGTTAGTTTAGGTTGACAGGTTAAACTTTGCTCATTAAAATTCCGCCACCCATTTACTTGTGTGCTTATCGTAGGCAGGTAATAAAGGGCGGATTTTTTTATTTTTTCAGTAGTAATTTTAATTTCAGGAGCTATTTAAATGGCAACTATTAACCAGCTAGTGCGTAAGCCACGCCGTAGCAAGGTTACGAAAAGTAACTCAGCTGCACTAAAAGCGTGTCCGCAAAAGCGCGGTGTATGTACTCGTGTATATACAACTACACCTAAGAAACCAAACTCAGCGTTACGTAAAGTAGCTCGTGTACGTTTAACTAACGGTTTCGAAGTAACATCTTACATCGGTGGTGAAGGTCATAACCTTCAAGAGCACAGTGTAATCCTAATCCGTGGTGGTCGTGTTAAAGATTTACCAGGTGTGCGTTTTCACACTGTACGTGGTGCACTTGACTGTGCAGGCGTTAGCGACCGTCGTCAAGCTCGTTCTAAATACGGTGCAAAACGCCCTAAAGGGTAATTGTATTCCGTTAGTAAGGCCAAGCACTAAATATTATT
>NZ_BADX01000025.1:0-1319 GCF_000241365.1 Pseudoalteromonas sp. BSi20480
CTGAATGGCCACTATATAATCCGGCCTTGTTCGGTGTAATTCAATTAAAAAACGATAGAAATAGTCTTCGAGAAGCATTAATCGCTAGAAAGTTCGGCTCTGAGTATTCAGGTCAAGAGGATAAGGAAGGAATCTTCTATACAATCAACAATGATCAAGCATATGAACTACTATCGACAGGAAGAGCCATTGCAAAAGCGCTCTTCAACAATACTGAAGAAGTTGTTGAGTCGCACTCTCTCCACCCGACAACTAGATATAGGTTATTTAGGTTGTTAAGGACGCTTAAGCGAAATAAGTTGGTCAAGCATAACAAGAAAACCCAGCGGACAGCATAAAGCTGCCGCTGATTTATGCGTTATGCGTACAGGAGGTTTCAGGTAAATGGAAAGTTTTATCCCTTTAATTTTTTTATCTATGCTTGTTTTTGTTCAAATAAAAAAATTCAAAGATATGTGTAAGTATTTATCTTATACCTACCCAGAAGAATGGGAAAAATTATCTCATACCTCTTTAGGTGGTTCTCAGTGGTCTGTTACAAATGCAAATTTAAGCGAATCACTTAAAACAGGATTTTTTTCAACCGTAGCCGATGAAAAAGTAAGACGGTTCGAAAAATTTAGATTATTTAATATGTACTTAATGGGTGCAGTGGTATTGCTACAATTAGCCCTAGCATATTTACAGTAATGTACGCATAACAAACAAATTAACAGGACAAAAAACAGTTGGCTGTTTTCGTTCCTCAACATTTTAGCCAACAATTTTTTGCCCGTTATTAGGGCGTTAGCAAGCAAGGAAATCTCGGTGAAATACTCACTATTATTTTTACTACTTTGTAATCTGGTCTCATTCAACAGTCTTGCCTGTTCAATTGCTGGTTGGAGAATGTTTACCCCAATTCCCGATAGTTGGAATGCGGTTACCCTTGAACAACCCGAAAACGGTTACTTTTGGGAGCTAGTGCCAGAGCCAGTAGTGGAATTAGGTAGTTTGTCTCGGGGATCAGGCAAACGAAGTTCAGCTTGTTCTGATTTCGGAATTATAGAGTTAAGCGTATCTCTTCCAGAAAGCAGTTCATATAAAATTTCAGATTTTGGTGTTTACGTTAGACTCACCGAAGGAAAACAACCTGATTTAATATTTCCGGATACGCCCATGACTGGACGTATAGATAATGGAGTAATGAAATTGGTATTCCCTTGGCTAGAGCCTCAAAAATCAAAGATAGAGCCATTAAATTTAACATTAGATATATTTCTGGTATCACACAGACTTAATGTAGGTAAATCCGTTAAACTTGTGGTTAAATAGCTTGA
>NZ_BADX01000024.1:0-35000 GCF_000241365.1 Pseudoalteromonas sp. BSi20480
TTTTTTATCCAGTATTGATGCTATGTGCTGTCGTTGCATTTGCGCTTGTAAGTAGCTCACATAACTTACTTGTTATAAATGCAGCGTGTAGCTTAATGTTTGCAGCCTCTATTGTGCACTGTTTTGCTATTAGTCAATTTTTAGATTATCGCGGACCTGGATTTAAGCTTCTTTGTTCAGTGACCGCATTTAGTGCAATGGTATTTGGTTATTATAGTTTTTTTGATCCCTCTTTAGCTGGTCGTGTTATCGCATCCGACCTACAACATATTTCAGAAGCCTTGTTTTTACTGTTTATATTTATAAAGTACGCTCGTAAACCTTACCCCAACGGCAGTATTGTATACATTACAATTTTAACACTCGTGGTGTTAGCCTTTATTGCGCGTTCAATTTTTATGAATGAAATTGAGCAAAAAGATCTCGTCTCAAGCAGTTGGTTTAGCACTGTATTATTTTTAAATGGCATCATAGCACCTATGTTCTATGCCGCTGGTATGGCACTGTTATGTAATGAACGCCGAGAGCATCACCTCAATACGCTCGCCGATAAAGCGCAGAAAGATTTAGAAATACGAGGGCTATTTTTATCGACTATTAGTCACGAAATACGTACACCACTCAATGGTATTTTAGGTAGTGCACAATTGGTCATGAACCAAACAAGCGATACGCATAGTAAAGCCTATTGCGAAGCAATTATTAATTCTGCCGAATCACTAAACCTACTGGTCGATAAAGTACTTGAATATGCGAGTCTAGACCAAAGTGACGAAGCCCTTTATGAAGAAGATATTGAATTTAAAACATGGCTAAATAACTTATGCTTATTGCTTAGCCCATTAGCAGAACAAAAACAGCTTAAATTTGAGCTTATATGTAATATTCCTGAACAAGCATGCTACTACTGTGACCAACAAAAGCTTCGACAAATAATTATTAACTTAGTTGGTAATGCTATTAAATTTACTGACCGTGGCGTAGTAAAAATTCAAGTTGATTTAGTTTTAGAAAAACAACTAGAACACACTATAAAAGTGAGTGTTAAAGATTCAGGCCCAGGTATCGAAAATGAAGAAATCGCCTACTTAACAGAGCCTTATGTACAAAGTAGTGCAGGCAAGGAAAAGGGCGGCACCGGTCTTGGACTTGCAATTACCAGTCGCTTATTAGAAAAACTCGGTAGCCGCCTTGAAATTTCTAGTCAACTGGGCACTGGTAGTGTATTTAGCTTTACGATTACTTTTGCGCTGGGTGAGTTAAGCCTTGTAGAGCAACGCCATCAAACAAAAGATTATTTAACAGGGCTTGATGTTCTTTTGGTGGAAGATTTAGACCTAAACCAAAAAATTGCTATTGAGTTTATGGCCGACGACGAACACAAAATTAAGCTCGCTAAAGACGGTAAAAGTGCCATTGAGTTAATGCAAGCTCATCATTTTGACGTCGTCTTACTTGATATGAATCTACCCGATTTAACAGGCCAAGAAGTTCTTAAACGCCTTAAACGCCTTGATCACAAAAACCAGCGTACACCAGTACTCGCTTTTACTGCGAGTTTAAGCCCTGATGAAGTTAAAGAGTACTTAGCGTTGGGTATAAAAGACATTGTTGGTAAGCCAATTAAACACCAAAAACTGCGCCAGGCATTAAGCGATTCTCAATCAAATCAAACCACTAATATTGCGGTAGAACTTATAGATACTCTGTACGATAAGACAGCTATTGAAACACTCGCCAGCTCGTTTAGTGAGGATGAGGTATCGTCTATTTATAATGAGTTTGTACTCTCTGCTCGTAATAAGCTGATACGCTGCCAAGACTTAATAGACCAGCATCCTGAACAGTGCATTAAACTTTTACACCGCCAAGCAAGTACTGCATTGCAATTAGGGTTTAATCGTTACGGCATGGAACTTAAAAAAATTGAGCGCCGCCTACTCGACAATAAGCCTCATAACGGCATGCTTGATGAGGCACTTGACCTTTGGCAACGCAGCCTTGAGAAATACTTAAAGTTTGTGCGTAGTGAATTAGGCTAAGGCGGTTTACTTTTAAAAGTAAAACAGCTTAATACCTTCCGTATATATCATTAAATCGCTCAATGTCATTTTCATCAAGTATGACACCCGTTTGTACCTCAATAACAATTAACGGCACTTGCTGGTTATTCGCTAAGCTATGCAGTTGTTTAGCGGCAATATAACAAGATTGATCTTGGGTGAGTGTTAATACTTGGTCATCAATGCGCACATCTGCCACCCCAGATACAACAACCCAATGCTCTGCACGATGCTGATGGCGCTGCGTCGAAAGTTTAGCACCGCTATTAACGGTTATTTTTTTAACTTTAAAACCACTACCTTCAACCAAAGTGCGGTAGTTACCCCATGGACGATACACAACCTGATGGTGGTTGAGTTTATCGCTTTGGCTCAGTGCTAATTGTTTAAGTAATAAAGGTAAGCCATCGAGCTTATTTTTATCGGCAACCAGTGTGGCATCGTGGGTGTGGATAATAGCTAAATCACTTACGCCAAGCGTAGCCACCGTATGGTCGTTTTCAGTTATAACAAAATTATTGGTACTGTTTTGTGCAGTATGGTTTTCGCTTTTGTTGTTGCCATAACTATCTTTTTTGCTCAGGCTAGCAAGCGCACTAAAGCTGCCCACATCATTCCATTTAAGTGCTACAGACATAACAGCAACATTATTACTACGCTCTAAAATAGCGTAATCAATTGAATCACTGGGGCAAAACTCAAGCGGTTTACTATCGGGCCTAGTAAAACCTAAGTCATGTGAAAAATGAGAAGCCATCTTCACGCTGTGCGCAATTTTTGGTGCGAAGCGTTCTAACTCATCTAAATAGGCTTGTGGTGTAAATAAAAACATCCCACTATTCCAGCTATACCCCCCTTCAGCTATGTAACGCTCAGCGTTGGCTAAATTTGGCTTTTCTTTAAATTCAGCGACCTCAAAACAGTTTGAGCCTGAAATTTTACTGCCTTGCTTTATATACCCAAACCCTGTGTGAGCCATTGAAGGTGTAATTGAAAAAGTAACCAACTTTCCTTGCTCTGCCAGTGTTACAGCATCGTTTATTTGTGATGTTAGCGGAGAAAAATCCTTTATATGATGATCAGCAGGCATCACCAACATAGGACCTTTAAGCCCACTTTGAATTGCGTAATGGGCAGCAAGTGCAATAGCAGGAGCCGTATTTTTACCTGTAGGCTCTAATATCAACCCAAACACATTAGCTGCACTACTTTGCTCTTTAGCAATAAACCGGTGCTGTTCATTACACACTAAAATTGGCTGTGAAAACTCAGCCCCAGAGACGCGACTTAATGTATTTTGCAATAATGAGTTTTCATTATTCAATAGTGGCAAAAATTGCTTAGGCATTGCTTGGCGCGACAAAGGCCACAACCTAGAGCCAATACCACCAGCTAAAATAACAGGAGTGATTAAAGTGTTCATATTGCTAATTAGCCGCCAATCAATGTAATAGCGTCTATTTTAACACTTAATATGTTTAGTGCTATGTGAAGATGATTTAAGTCAGAGTAAACGTATCAGCATCTAAATAAGCAGGGAAAGCCGCTTTAAAGGTCTCTAAATGTTTTTTTTCAAGTGTCACTGTTACTAACTGCTCTTTGTTATCGGCCGCCTTAGCTAATGCCTCTCCCTTAAAATTATAAACTGCAGTGCCACCATTGTGAGCAACACCATTGCCATCGTCGCCTATACGGTTAACCCCTACCACATAACATAAATTTTCTATTGCACGAGCTGCCAATAATGTATCCCAAACGGGGCGTCGCACCGCTGGCCAATTTGCTACATTTACCATTATGTCGTAGTCATTTTTATTGCGCTGAAACACCGGAAAACGCAGGTCATAGCAAACTTGAGGCAGTAGTTTAAAACCATTAACTTCAAACACTTTTCGCTCTTTACCGGCGATAACATAGGCTCCCTCATTACCTAAGCGAAATAGATGGCGCTTATCGTAATAGCTCACTTCACCGCATGCTTTTACCCAATAAAAGCGGTTGGCTTTTTTATTACCTTGCGCCACCAGCACCGACCCAGCAATCACTGCATTATGTTTTTTTGCTTGTTGTTTTAACCACGTAAGCACTAGGCCATTTTCTGGCTCCGCGCAGTCAAGGTTTATAGCAAAACCAGTGGCAAATGTTTCAGGTAATAAAATAAGGTCAGGCTTTTCTGTTAGCGCCTCGAGCTGCTTGTCAAGCATCGCTAAATTAGCGCTTTTATCAAGCCAGTGAAGAGAGCTTTGTAATAATGTAAGCGTTAAAGTTGACATAAAATATGGGCTGCCTCTTTTAGGGTTTCATCATTTTTTGCAAAACATAAGCGGATAACTTTATCACCCGGTGGCGTTTGATAAAAAACACTTAAAGGTATTGCCGCAACACCTGCTTGCTCAACTAGCCAATGGCAAAATTCAACATCGTTTAAATCAGATACATCACTATAATCTAACAATAAAAAGTAGGTTCCTTGGCTTGGTAAAACTGTAAATCGACTGCCGAGTAAATGACGTATAAGTAAATCGCGCTTTTGTTTATAAAAATCACTGAGCGAATCTACATGCTCGCTTTGTTGTTCTAACATGTCGGCCAATGCATGCTGAGCAGGTGTGAAGCTAGAAAAGGTCACATATTGATGAATTTTTCTAAACTCGCTCGCTAAATGTTCAGGGGCAATGCAATAACCCATTTTCCAACCTGTACAATGAAATGTTTTACCAAAGCTCGCAATAACAAAACTTTGAGCTAACAGTTCTTTATCTCGTAATACACTTAAATGTGGTTGCCCATCAAATGCAATATGCTCATACACCTCATCGCTTACAATATATAGCTTGTAAGTACCAACCAACCTTTTAAGCTCTGTAATGTCTTGCTGAGTTATCACTTTAGCGGTTGGATTATGAGGCGTGTTTATAACAATAGCGCGGGTATGCTTTGTAATTTTTTGCTCTACCTTACGCCAGTTAATCGTATAGTCGGGGGCCTTTAATGCAATATGTACGGACCTCCCGCCTGCAAGCTCAATCGCGGGTTTATAAGCGTCATAAGCTGGGTCAAATACGATGACTTCGTCGTTTGGGCGAACTATTGTTTGAATGGCAACAAAAAGAGCTTCGGTTGCCCCCGATGTGATGGTTATTTGCTTTGCAGCATTAAGCTCTGTAGCGTATTTTTTTTGTATCAAACTTGCAATTTGCTGCTGTAATTTAGGTACACCACTTGAAGGAGAATATTGATTAACACCATGTTGAACATAATGAGTAATCTGACTTTTTAAAAAGTTTGGTGTGTCGAACTCAGGAAACCCCTGCGAAAGGTTAATTGCAGAGAACTGATTCGCCAGTTCACTCATTTGGCTAAATATACTCACACCAACGTCAGGTAATTTACTATTCAACACACGCTTTCCTTACTTCATTTTTGGAACCACTCAAAATAAACACGCACCTATTACATCTGTTTATTTTAACCTACTTATAATTTTCGTAAATTTTATCTAATGGCTCCGAAAGGCCACTTTCTTGAACTATACGCACATGTTCGCGTTTAAGCTCTCGTGCACTTGTTACACCGCATGAGTGAGCAATAAGCCCCGCGCCATAGTGAATATACTTATTGTAGTTAGCCACTCGCTGCGCTTTATCCGCAACGTTTAAACCGCGCTGCAAGCGTTCGTTATGAGTAGTAATACCGGTAGGGCAAGAATCTTTGTTACATTGCATTGCTTGAATACACCCTAATGCAAACATATGTCCGCGAGCCGACACAACAAAATCGGCCCCAAGCGCTAACGCCCAAGCAACCTTAGAAGGCACAATAAGCTTACCCGAAACAATGATTTTAACGCGATCACGCAGTCCGTGTTTTTCAAGCATATTGACGACTAGCGGTAAACTTTCACGAAGTGGTAATCCCACAGAATCCATTAAGGGCTGAGGAGCAGCGCCGGTTCCACCGTCAGCACTATCAATGGTAATAAAATCAGGAGCCGACTCAATACCACGGTGATTTATTTCAGCAAATAAGGTTTCTAACCAGCCATACGCACCAATAACAGCCTTAAAGCCAGTTGGTTTACCTGTGGTATTTCGTACCGTCGCAATCATATCGAGAATATCACTGGGGTTTTTAATTTCAGGGTGCCCATTGGGACTAATAGAATCTTCGCCCTCAGGAATACCGCGTATTTTTGCTATTTCAGCATTCACTTTGCGCCCAGGAAGCATGCCTCCCTTACCGGGTTTAGCACCTTGACTCATTTTAAGCTCAAACATTTTAACCTGCTCGTGTGCTGCAATCTGTTTGAGTTTTTCGATACTGAGCTGGCCATTTTCATCACGTACCCCGTATTTAGCAGTACCAATTTGAAAAACTAAATCTGCGCCACCTTCAAGATGATAAGGGCTCAAGCCCCCCTCACCCGTGTTCATCCAACAGCCAGCGAGCTTTGCCCCTTTAGAAAGAGCACGCACAGCGGGCTTAGATAGCGCACCAAAGCTCATTCCCGATACATTAAATAAAGAATTGGTTGAATAAGGTGTTTGGCAATAGGGACCAAGCGTTACTTCACTTGGCGCAAGCGCTTCTTCATCAAGCGTAGGGAAGGCGCAGTTCATAAACATTACTGTACCTGTGACCTCTAAGCTTTGTGTAGATCCAAATGCCGCGGTACGGTCTACATTTTTTGCAGCGCGATAAACCCAACTACGTTCGGCACGATTAAAAGGCATTTCTTCCCTGTCGAGGGCAAAAAAGTATTGTCTAAAAAACTCGCCTTGACGTTCAAAAAAATACCTAAAGCGTCCAATTACAGGGTAATTTCGCCTAATTGCATGCTTTGTTTGTGTAACATCGCGGATATAAAAAACAGCCACAATTAAAACTAATAAGCCTAAAAAAACAATAAATAGACTCGCAAATACGTCAATACTAAACATTATAAAGTTGTTCATTGGTGATCCGCTGCTGTAAAAATAAAAAAGTGCTATATCCAAAATGACATAACACTTTTATGCATTCAAGAATTAACCATTTGTAAGTTAACTCTTCTGTTTGGCTAACTCTTCATTAATATATAAACGTACTTGCGCCTCTAAAACTGATAAAGGGACAGAGCCATGGCGTAATACCTGATGGTGGAACTCCCTAATATCGAAGCTTTGCCCAAGTGCTTGCTCAGCCTCTTTACGTAAACGTTTAATCGTAAGCTCGCCAATTTTGTATGACAGTGCTTGGCCAGGCCAAGTTATATAGCGGTCGGTTTCGGTTTTCACATTGTGTAACGACAACGCTGTATTTTCGCTCATAAACTGCATAGCGCGCTCTCTGCTCCAACCATACATGTGCATACCGGTGTCTACCACTAAACGAGCAGCTCGCCACATTTCGTAAGTTAAACGACCAAATCGGCTATATGGACTTTGATAAAAGCCCGCTTCAATACCTAAGTACTCAGAGTAAAGCCCCCAACCTTCACCGAATGCCGATAAATACGCATCTCGACGATAACGTGGCAAGGTTTCTAATTCTGCATTTAATGATATTTGTAAATGATGACCCGGTACCGCTTCGTGCAAAGTGAGCGCTTCTAATACATACAGTGGGCGTTTATCAAGTGCGTACGTATTCACCCAATAATAGCCCGCCTCATCATCTCTATTTGACCCTGAGTAGCGACCCGTTGTGTATTTGGGCGCTATGCTCGCGGGTACCGGCGCAACACCATACGGTTTACGAGGCAAGGTATGAAACAGCTTAGGCAGTTGTGCGTCCATTTTTTTTGCTATATATGCTGCCTCTTTAAGTAGCTCCTCCGGTGTGGTTGCATAAAATTGCGGATCGGTTCGTAAAAAGTGAATGAACTCTGCAAATGTTCCCTCAAACTCGACTTCTTTTATAATGGCTTCCATTTCGCCGCGAATGCGTGCAACTTCTTTTAACCCCAGCTCGTGTATCTCTTTAGGGGTCATCTCGGTAGTGGTGTAATATTTAGCTCTATTTTTATAAAACGATTCGCCGTTTGGCGTATTTGAAATACCTATCGAAGTGCGCGCACCGGGGCGATACTCCTGTGTAAAAAAAGCTAAATAATTTTTATATGATTCAATTACTTTATCTTTTATTACAGACTGCGCCTGCTGCTGAAGTGATTTAAACTCACTCTCTGGCAAGCCTGCGTTATTTTTTAAAAAAGGTTTATAAAATTCAGACGTTGTAACATCCTCAACTATATAGGCTGATATTGATTCTTCGTACCCTTCAAGCACCGCTTTAGGTTGCGTTAAACCTGTTTCAAGACCTTTTTTCATCCAATAAATATTTTGTTCAAAAAAGCGAGGGACCTGAGCCAAACGTGCTAAATAGGTTTGATAATTTTGCAGTGTTTTATATTGGCTGCTGTTTACAATATACGATAAGCCAGAATGAAAACCGTACTCAGAAGTTAGCGGCATGTAATGAGCATTAAATACATACTCGTCAACGCTGTTTTGTACTTGAGCGCGAATAATACTGAAGTTTATTTGGTTTTCATCACTCAGGGACGCTGCATCTAAGGCGTCTAGCTCAGCCAAGAACTGAGTTTTTTTATTGTATTGCTGCTCTAAAAACTCAGGCGATAGATTCGCTAACAAATAACCATTAACACCCTCAATGTTGCCGTAAGGGCTGGAACTTTGTCGGTAATCAACAATGCTATCTGCAACCGCTGTAAACTGACTATCGGCGTTATAGTTTGTGGTTTGACAGGCACTTAAAGTACATAAAAGCGTTATGCTGATAAGTGTATTGCGGATTGGCTTAAGTAATAAATTATTCGTCATAATAAAATTTAGTCAGATAATGAATTTCACAAAGCTATCGCAGACTCAGTAAATAGCAAGTAAATGAGACAAGTATCGTAGATGATAACGCCCTTCCAGGCTTAAAGCTTATTCAATAAAAGGGCACAAGCTATGGTAGCAGCATATAGTTATTACACTGCGCTATCAGGCTCATTTGCAATAGCCACACTTTATAACGTGCCTTTACCTTAATACTAAAACCACCACTGTAAGATGAAGTTTTAAATAAAAATCGACTCTAAAAGTACAGTTTTAAAAAGTATTTATTAAACGATCAATCCTATTAAATGAGCTAAAAACAAGCCTAATTGATGAGAAAAGCAGCTATTAAGCGACTAAAGTAAAATTTAAGTTCCCTTGGCCCTATTTTTGCTTTTTAATAGCAGTTATAACGAATACAGTAATAAAAAATAATAAAAAAGCTTGGAAGCACAATCGACTCATGGAATGAAATTATAAATTAAGCATTGATGCGTACTTAGTTGGTATTAAATAATGATGTTCCATGATTCCATGGCTATTGCTCAAGAGAAAATGACTCAAGTGTGTATGTTCTTAGAACGCTATGCATTGCCGCCAACGCCCCTGAACTTTCAAGTTGTTTACACCTACGTTAGCCAAGCAAATTTAAAATTAAATAAAACATTAGATCGCGCTATTTCTACCGATGAAAACATTGATGGCGTATTAATAGAGCAACTTTACTTTGAATTTTTAAATGTCGGACACAATACGCAAGTGTCGATGATTCAAAACGTAGACGGCGTTATTACTTCATTGTCTAACAATGCGCAAAATACAGAAAAACAAATCAGTCGCTTTGCAGATCAAGTGAGTGAATGTGTTCATTCGCTTGACGAAAACAATATAGAACAAAGCCGCCAAGCACTTAACAAACTTGATAAGCAAACTGCTGAGTTACTCGCTCAACATAAAAAGTTTAAGCAAGAGCTAACGAGAGCAAAAAAACTACACGAAAGAACACAAAAACAACTTTCTCAACTTCGTAAGCAACACATTATAGATAGTCAAACCGGCTTATTTAAACGCCATTACTTAACCCAACAAACTGAATTATGGGCGACTCAAGACAAGTCTATTTGTGCCATTGCCATTCAAATAGATAATTTAGCGCATTTTGTTGATAACTTTGGCGATATTATTGGTGAAGTGATTTTAAATAAAGTGGCTAAACAAGTTCAAAAGTATGTAATGCAAAGTGGTTTACCGGGGCGTACCGCTAAAGATCAGTTCACTGTTTTATTAGCTGACATTGATCCAGAAACAGCGATTCTCATTGCTGAAAAAGTTCGTAAAGGTGTAGAAAAACTGCGTTTTGTAAGCTCAAAAAGTGGCGCAAAACTGCCCAGCATTAACTTATCGCTTGGAATCGCTCAGCATCAGCAAAAAGAAGACTTTAACCAACTGGCTAAAAAAGCGTCCCATGCGGCATTTAAAGCCCGCTCTCTTGGCCAAAGTAGTTTTACCGCCGGCCAATAAAACACCTGATAAATCATATTCAAATTGCACCTTCGGTGCACAATAAAGTACACTAGTGCTTATTGCCACGATAGAGATTAATCATGAACGAGACCCCAGAAAAGACCACGCACTTTGGCTACAAAACCGTTGCTGAAAACGAAAAAGCATCAATGGTTGCAGATGTATTTCACTCTGTTGCGGCTAAGTACGATGTAATGAATGATTTAATGTCTTTTGGTGTCCACCGTTTATGGAAACGTCAAACTATAGCCAGTTCAGGCGTGCGTAAAGGCCATCATGTTCTTGACTTAGCCGGTGGTACAGGCGATTTAACTGCAAAATTTAGTCAACTGGTCGGTGAAACTGGCCAAGTGGTTTTGGGCGATATTAACTCATCTATGCTCAAAGTAGGTCGTGAAAAGCTTCATAATTTAGGCCTTGTAGGCAATATTGACTACGTACAAATGAATGCTGAAATGCTGCCATTTCCAGATAACAGCTTTGATGTGATCACCATCGCCTTCGGTTTACGTAATGTAACCGACAAAGACAAGGCGCTGCGCTCAATGTATCGCATACTAAAGCCAGGTGGTCGTTTGTTAGTATTAGAGTTTTCTAAGCCAAAACACGAAGCACTTAGCAAAGCGTATGATTTTTACTCGTTCAATTTATTGCCAACAATGGGCAAGCTAGTTGCTAACGACAGTGAATCTTATCAATATTTAGCAGAGTCAATTCGTATGCACCCAGACCAAGATACGCTTAAAGCTATGATGGATGAAGCTGGGTTTGAACAAACAACGTATCAAAACCTAACAGGCGGAATTGTTGCCCTTCACCGTGGTTTTAAATATTAAGGCACAGAGTCATGGCGCTTGATCAAGCATCTGAAAAAAACAGTGATAATACAGATACATCGACCTTTTTGATGCTACCTAACTTTGTACTTTCGCTTGTTGAGCGCATTTTAAATCAAGCACTTAAACTCGACCCTAACGTTGCCCAAAAGCTAAACACGGTAAAACAACAGCGTTTACTTGTTGAAGTTAGAGACTGGCAACAAACCATACAGGTTGTTTTTGCTGACGAAAAATTACACCTTTATGCCGCTGACAACAGCGATTATAGCGATTGCATGATCAGCGCCGATATAGACACGCTTGTTGCTCTTAAAAACCCAGCCATGCTTACACAGCTAATTCGTCAAGATAAACTCGATTTACAAGGCGACTTGAATATAGCGCAAGCATATAGCGGTGCATTTTCGGGGTTAGACATAGATTGGCCCGAACAGCTATCAAGCTATATTGGCGATGCGCCAGCTCAACAACTTTATTTGCATTTTATGTCGCTAAAGCGCCATGGTAGCAAAATTAACGCGCAACTAAGCACCACGTTGACAAGCTTATTTCAAGACGAGCTAGCTATTACGATTCACCCTTTAGAGCTTGCACAATTTAAACAACAAAACCGAGAGCTAAAAGGCCAAGTTGCCGCCATAGAGCAGCGTATAAACACTTTATTAAGCGCCAAAACACGCTAAGGACTTTTTGTGTCTTCTTCACGATTGTATTACATCACTAAAACATTACTTAGCTATGGTTTAGACGAATTAGTGCCTAAAAGTAAAACACCTTGGTTTGCAAAAATTGCCAGGGGGTGTTTATTTTGGCTACGAAATCAGCATAAAGAAAAACCTGCAGGACTGCGCTTACGTTTAGCATTACAAGAGCTAGGACCTGTATGGATTAAATTTGGCCAAATGCTGTCAACACGTCGCGATCTACTTCCTCACGATATCGCGCAAGAGCTTGCCTTTTTGCAAGACCAAGTTCAGCCTTTTGAAGGTGAATTGGCGCAACAAATTATAGAAAATGCACTCGATATTAATGACATTAGCGAGCTGTTTAGTGAATTTTCACAAACGCCATTGGCATCTGCATCAATAGCACAAGTGCATACTGCAACACTAGTTGACAACGATAATATTGAGCAAGATGTTGTTATTAAAGTAATTCGCCCAAACATCCATGAACAAATAAATGCAGACTTAGCATTAATGGAAAAGCTTGCTCAGGTGCTTGCTAATGTTCATAACGAATCAAAACGCTTGCGCCCTGTTGAAGTAGTAAAAGAGTATAAAAAAACACTGCTTGATGAATTAGACCTAATGCGTGAAGGTGCCAATGGCATTCAATTAAAACGTAATTTTGATGATTCAGATGCACTCTATATCCCTACTGTTTACAGTGATTACAGCCGAAGCAACGTGTTAGTGATGGAGCGTATTTACGGTATACCCGTGTCAGATACCGAGTCGTTAATAGCGCAAAATACAAATATGAAATTGCTTGCAGAACGTGGAGTAGAAGTGTTTTTTACACAAGTATTCAGAGATAGTTTTTTTCATGCAGACATGCATCCCGGTAATATTTTTGTATCTCGCGAGCATCCCGAAAATCCTAAATATATTGGTATTGATTGCGGTATTGTTGGTACCTTAAGCAAAGAAGATAAGCGCTATTTAGCAGAAAACTTTATCGCCTTTTTTAATCGCGACTATCGCCAAGTAGCCCAACTGCATGTTGACTCTGGCTGGGTTCCTGAAGATACCAGTATCGAAGAGTTTGAATTTGCTATTCGCACTGTTTGCGAACCTATTTTTAATAAGCCACTTGCTGAAATATCATTTGGGCATGTACTGGTAAATTTATTTAACACCGCGCGTCGATTTAATATGCAGGTGCAACCACAATTAGTACTACTTCAAAAAACATTACTCTATGTTGAAGGGCTGGGAAGACAGCTTTATCCTCAACTAGATTTATGGAAAACGGCTAAACCCTTCTTAGAGCAGTGGGTTAAAGAACAAGTAGGGCCGTTATCTGTCTTAAAACAAATGTATGCAAACCTACCATTCTGGGCAGAAAAAATGCCTGAGTTACCTGACTTGATTTATCAAAACTTAAAGCGCCCAGTGCGCACCCACGCAGTTGTAAAGCCAGCTTCTCATAAAGCGTTAGTGCTTAGCTTGTTGGGGAGTGCTACTTTGGTAGTGTCTGCACTGTGTTATTTGCAACATGATTTAATTGCTGCGGGCGTTACAGCAACCTGTTCCGCCGCGTGTTTTATTGCGGCATGGCGACACACATAAACAAAGTGCTATTTACGGTTTAGGGCGTATAATTAGTATTTAAAATATACATTTAATCATTTTATTATTTTATTATTTGGAGAGAACCATGGGATTGGGCGGCATTAGTATTTGGCAATTATTGATTGTTTTGGCAATCATTGTACTTCTTTTTGGTACTAAAAAATTACGCGGCATGGGGGGTGACTTAGGCGGTGCTGTTAAGGGGTTTAAAAAAGCAATGTCGGATGAAAAACCAACTGAAACAGACTCCCCTGAACAAATTCAAACGTCACAAAAAACGACGACTGATACTGAAAAAACAAAAGACACCGATAAGGCTTAATTAACATGGGCATGTGGGAGCTAGTTGTTGTTTTTATTGTAGGGCTTGTTGTATTAGGGCCTGAACGTTTACCCGTTGCAATAAGAACGGTTAGTCGCTGGATCAAAACTGTTAAATCTCTTGCTAACTCAGTTAAAGCTGAAGTGAGTGAAGAATTGCGCGTACACGAGCTCCACGAAAACCTAAAAAAAGCTGAGCAACAAAACCTACAAGACTTAAGCCCTGAATTACAAAGCTCATTAAGTGAGCTAAAACAGGCTGCAGAATCAGTGACTCACAGCTATAAAAAACAGCCACAAGAATCAGAACCTAACCAACAAATTGATGAAAAAAAGTGAATTTAATTTACCTTTCTATGGTCAACTTACTAAATGGTATAAATAAAAATGGTTGAGGAAGTAAAATCGGGGTTTGTAGCTCATTTAATAGAGCTGCGTGACAGGCTTATAAAATCACTGTTGAGTATTTTAGTTATTTTTATTGCAATAGTGTATTTTGCAAACGATATATACGCGTTTGTTGCACAGCCGTTAGTCTCTCATTTGCCAAGCACTGCAACCATGATTGCAACCGATGTCACTGCCCCCTTCTTTGCCCCATTTAAGCTGACTTTATTTGTTGCATTATTTGCGTCTATACCTTGGATATTGCATCAAATTTGGGGGTTCATAGCGCCGGGATTATATCAGCATGAAAAGAAAATGCTGATGCCTATTCTTGCTTCCAGTATTTTACTATTTTATGGCGGTATCGCATTTTGCTATTTTGTAGTGCTACCCATTATTTTAGGTTTTTTCACCAATACGGGGCCTGAAATGATGACCCTAGCGCCAGATATAAGTAGTTATTTAGGGTTTGTATTAAAGCTGTTTTTCGCGTTTGGCGTCGCATTTGAAATTCCAGTTGCTATTATGCTTTTGTGCTGGAGTGGTGCAACGACAACAACGAGCTTAAAAGAAAAGCGCCCTTATATTGTGGTGGGTGTTTTTGTTGTGGCGATGTTTTTAACGCCGCCCGATGTTTTATCGCAGACATTATTAGCATTTCCGATGTTGCTTTTGTTTGAATTAGGTTTAATTTTAGCGAAATTTTACACCGCTAAACCACGAGAAGAAGTTGAGGAATAAAATGAAAAAACAAATACTCTCACTACTGGTTATATTGAGCGCACCTGCATTTTCTGCGCAGTCAGACATTAATACTCAAACGCTAAAAGCGTGTAGCTTTATCGAAAATGACTTTAACCGTCTGTTGTGTTACGACAATACAATGGCGGGTAAACCACTTACACAATCTACAGTAACCCAAAAAGTGACAGCGCCAACAACAGCCACCAATGTCCCTGTTGTTGCAGTTGAAGCGCCAAAAGAAGACTTCGGTCTAGAGCACAAAGAAAATCACACAGAAAAAGACAGTGAAATAAAAGCAGCGGTCACATCTGTTGACAAAGCCCCCTATGGCGAGCTGATCATCACTTTAGATAACAACCAAAAATGGCGCCAAATTGGTTCTGATAGCATGCGTTTGAAGGAGTCTGATACTGTAACCATTACCCGCGGTGTATTTAACTCATTTTTATTACGTAAAGATGGTCAAAACCGTTCTATTCGCGTTAAACGAACTAAGTAATGCCTTACACACTGGTTGATGCTGGCGTTAACTTAACAAACCACCAGTTTGATGATGAGCATTCAGATGTCATCTCCCGCGCTCAAAGCGCGGGTGTTGAAAAAATGCTGCTTATTGGTTGCGACATCTCATCAAGTGAGCAATCTTTAGCACTTGCTAAAAGCTATCACTTGTTTTCAACCGCCGGTATTCATCCACATGATGCCAAAACAGCAACTGATTCATTAGAAGACCAATTAACATTGCTTGCCACTCAACCTCAGGTTGTTGCTATTGGTGAATGCGGGCTTGATTATAACCGTGATTTTTCGCCTCGAAATGTTCAACGTAGCGTATTGAGACGCCAACTTGCACTAGCCGAAAAGTTAAATTTACCGGTTTATTTGCATGAGCGTGATGCGAGTGATGACATGATCAATATTCTTACGGAGTTCAATGTTCGCGGTGTGCTTCACTGCTTTACAGGAGACGAAAACGCACTCAAAAGTTATTTAGCATTAGGCCTATACATTGGTATCACAGGGTGGGTTTGTGATGAAAGACGCGGACAAGCATTGCAAGCTTTAGCCCCAAGCATTCCCTTAAACCGCTTACTTATAGAAACTGATGCGCCTTTTTTAATTCCACGCACAGTTAAACCAAAGCCTAAGTCGCGAAGAAATGAGCCAGCACTATTAACGCATGTCTGCCAAACACTTGCTGAGCTATATCAAATAGATGCCAAGAGTGTGGCTAAGCAAACAACAGATAACTTTTATGCTGTTTTTGGTTTAGAAGCCCGTTAATGAACAGTTTAAAGGCTGCTATTTGCCTACTTATAGTGCTTTTCACTTTTAAAAGCTTTGCGTCTACCGTAGTAATAAATTCAGATTTTTCATCCCATATCGTTACAAATCTTACTTATTCTTTTGAGCCTTCATCGATAGAAACAGCTTTACAACTTGAGCCTAATAAATGGCATTCGGTTAACACCAAATTGTTAAATTTTGGCCTAGAAAGCCGCCCTGTTTGGGTTACGTTTGAAATAAATAACACGTTAAATAGTCGCTTTAGTCCATTAATTTTAATAGACAATCCATTTTTAAATGAAGTTCAGCTGTTTCACTTGAGAAATGCACAAATACTGTCAGAAATGCGGCTAGGTGATTCATTCTCACTTGACGAACGTACTATAAAGAGTGAGTTTTTGTTAACTAAATTAACGCTTCCAGCAAGCTCCTCCACTCGGGTTATTCTCAAAGTTAGTAACCCATCAGGTTTACGTATCCCTATCAGTTTATGGCAACAAGATGTTTATTTAACTCAAAAAGAGGGTTTTAACTTAGTTTATGGATTAATGGTCGGCTTTTTAGCAGCATTGGCATTAAGCTGTATACTTTTGTATGGATTTACTCGAAAGCGCTATTTTGCACTAGCGGGAGCGATCACTTTCACGCTAGGGCTTTTTTTAGCGTACCTTGGCGGCTTTGGATTTCGTTACTTGCACCCAAATATTCCCACAATCCAACAAGTAATAATGCCAATATTACTTATTTTAATTGCGCTGTTGTTTTTCCCTCTTCAACAACAAATGTGCAAGCCTCACGCTCAAAAAATTATACGTGTGCAAAAATTAATAACAAAATTGCTGGCTGCCTCTCTATTATTTATTTGGCTACTTCCTAACTGGTTGGTCACTGCATATTGCCTAATAGCGACCCCTCTTGTTTTAAGCCTATACTTTTTAACAACCTACTTATCTTCTCGCTCCCACCCTTCAAAATCTATAAATGCATTATTACTAGCTTTAGGCTTTTTTAATGCAGTAACGGTTTATTTTATTATAACCGTGATGGGATGGTACACCTTTGAACCTATGGGGTTGGTCATTGTATCGGTGTTCTTTTTTAGTTGTACATTTTGCTTATGTTATGCAGTTATGAAGCAATTTATAACTGAACGAGATGAGCAGATAATCGAACAACAAACTGTGATTGCAGAAAGTACGGCTCAAGATACACTGTTAAAAGAGCGACTCGCACTTCAAGAAGAAGCTCAGTACGAGCTTGAATCACAAGTGGACGAGCGAACGTTTGAACTACAAGTAACACTTAGAGAACTTGAAGAAAAAAACAGAGAGCTTGAACAGCTCAATACAGAAGATGCACTAACAGGCGCTAAAAATCGCCGCTTTTTTGATAAGAAGCTGGTAATGGAACTTCGTCGTTCTCGAAGAGAGCAAACACCGCTAAGTATTATTATGATTGATATCGATCACTTTAAAACAATTAACGATACCTACGGACACTTAAGCGGTGATAACGTGATAAAAGCAACTGCTGATATTATTAAACGCTTTTTGAAACGACCGCTGGATGAGGTCGCTCGCTATGGCGGTGAGGAGTTTGTAATTTTACTCCCTAACACTGCAAACCAAGGCGCCTTTGATATAGCAGAGCAAATACGACTAGATATATACCAAAACCCAGTCATTGTTGCAGGTGCTGAGATTAAATTTACGATTAGTGCCGGTGTATATACATTTATCGCTGATGATATAAATACCCCTGAGTTATTCACTGAATGCGCAGATAAAGCACTTTATAGCGCTAAGCAACAAGGTCGTAACCAAGTTGTTAATTTTGAAACTATACAATAGGAGCATAGTAATATGGCCCAATCTGGACTAGACCTTTTCCCATATACTCGTATGCGCAGAATGCGCCGCGATGACTTTTCTCGTCGTCTAATGGCCGAAAACCAACTTAGTGTAAATGACCTTATTTACCCTGTTTTTGTACTAGAAGGTAAGAATCGCCGAGAAGTCATCGAATCAATGCCTGGAATTGAACGTTTATCGATTGATTTTTTGCTTGAAGAAGCAAAAGAGCTTGTAGATATAGGTGTACCTGCCGTGGCTATTTTTCCGGTAACTCCTGGTGACAAAAAATCACTGATGGCTGAAGAAGCCTTCAATGAAGATGGCTTAGCACAACGTACTGTGCGCGCTTTAAAAGAAGCTTTTCCTGAGCTTGGGGTTATTACCGATGTAGCCCTTGACCCATTTACTACTCACGGTCAAGACGGCATTATTGATGATAAAGGTTATGTAATTAATGATATAACCACTGAAATTCTTGTTAAGCAGGCGCTTTCGCACGCCGAGGCAGGCGCAGATGTAGTTGCGCCATCTGACATGATGGATGGTCGTATTGGCGCTATTCGCGAAGCACTGGAAGCAGATGGCCATATTCATACACGTATTATGGCTTACTCAGCTAAATATGCGTCTAGCTACTACGGGCCTTTTAGAGATGCTGTAGGCTCTGCAGGTAACTTAAAAGGGGCCGATAAGAAAACCTATCAAATGGATCCTGCCAACTCAGATGAAGCAATTAGAGAAGTCGCGCTTGATTTACAAGAAGGTGCCGACATGGTGATGGTTAAACCCGGTATGCCCTACCTTGATATTGTACGCCGCGTTAAAGACGAATTTGGTGTACCTACTTTCGCATATCAGGTTAGCGGAGAATACGCAATGCACAAAGCAGCGATTGATAACGGTTGGCTGAGCGAAGAATCCACAATTATGGAGTCTTTACTCGCTTTTAAGCGCGCAGGGGCTGATGGCATATTAACCTATTTCGCTAAGCAAGCCGCGCAATACCTCACTAAAAAGTAAGTAATTGATAAAAAGGCGGTAAAACCGCCTTTTCGTTTACATTCATTAACATAATTGTATTATTTTTGTCATTTAGATTCTCTAAACTGGTGTCCCATTTTGGGATTTAAATACACGGGAATAATAAAAAATGTTAAAAACAAAAATAACGCCACTGGCGCTTGTTATTGCAAGCATAAGTGCACCAGCGTCCGCTGATCTAATCATTTCTGAATATATTGAAGGTAGCAGTAATAATAAAGCCATTGAACTTTATAATAATGCTGATACCGAGATTTCTCTTGAAGGCTATGTTTTAGGACTTTATTCAAATGGTAGCAGTTCAGTTGGTAACTCGATTGATTTAACAGGTACATTAGCCGCTAATACTACCTACATAATTTCAAATCCGGGTGCAACAGCCGACATACTGGACATTGCAGATACAACTAGCACTGTGACTTACTACAACGGTGATGATGCCCTTGTTTTAACTAAAGACGGCGTGATTGTTGATAGCTTTGGCCAAGTGGGGGTTGATCCTGGGTCATTTTGGTCCGATGCTACGGCACAAACACAAAACAAAACGTTACGCCGTAAGCTAAGCATAACGTCAGGTCGCACCGATTCAACTGCTGAGTTTTTACCAAGTGAAGAGTGGGAACAGTTTGATATTGATACCTTTGACGGTCTCGGTTCTCACGCGGGTAATGGTGGCGGAACAGAACCTGAACCAGATCCAATTGACCCAATTGTATGTGCTGCAGACAAAACGCTAATTAGTGCTATTCAAGGCGAAGGAAACGAAAGCCCACTCGTTGACACACTAGTAGAACTAGAAGGTATTGTTACTGCCGACTTCCAAGGCGATGATGAACTTAAAGGTTTCTTTGTAACCTCTCTTGCCGCTGATGAAGATACAAACCCACTAACTTCTGAAGGTGTATTTGTTTACTTTGCAGATACAGATGTAAACGTTGGCGATCACGTACGTGTTCAAGGTACAGTTGATGAATACTTCGATTCAACGCAAATATCTGATGTTGTTCAAGTTGCGGTATGTGCAACGGGTCAATCAGTAAGTGCCACTAAAATTTCTTTACCTTTAGCAAGCCAAGATGATTTAGAAGCCTTTGAAGGAATGCTGGTTACTTTAGACCAAGAGTTAGTTGTAACAAATAACTTTGGTTTAGGCCGTTACGGTGAAGTTGAGCTTGCAACAGAACGTTTATACCAAGGCACACAAGTTGCTATGCCTGGCGATGCAGCTAACGCAGTTGAAGTAGAAAACTTAACTAAAAAAATCTTAGTTGATGACGGTTCAACTGTTCAAAACTCAGATCCTACTGCTTACCCGACCCCAGGTTTATCAGCAGAAAACACATTACGTACAGGCGATAGTGTGAACAGCGTAACAGGCGCATTAGCGTATAGCTTTAGCACATACCGTATTCACCCAACAGTTGCACCGCAGTTTATTGCAACTAATCCACGTGAAGACGCACCGGAACTAAATCCTGAAGCAGACTTACGTGTTGCAAGCTTTAACGCTCTAAACTACTTCAACGGTGACGGCCAAGGCGCTGGTTTCCCAACCAGCCGCGGTGCTGACTCACTTGAAGAGTTGGTTCGCCAAGAAGCTAAGTTAGTAAGTGCAATTAGCGCAATGCAAGCTGACGTTGTTGGTTTAATGGAAATTGAAAACGATGGCTTTGGTGAGTTTAGTGCAATTGCAAGTTTAGTAAACGCACTAAATGATGCTGACAGTGCTAACGAATATGCTTTTGTAGACTTTAATGTTAACCAAGTAGGTACTGACGCAATTACAACAGCACTTATTTACCGCGCAAACAAAGTTGAAGAAGTAGGGTCTGCTGCTATTACTACCGCAGCACCATTTGATTTCAGCAACCGTACACCTATCGCACAAAGCTTTAAATCGTTAGAGTCGCAAGAAGTATTTACTGTTGCTGTAGCGCACTTAAAATCAAAAGGCGGTTGTGGTAGTGCAAGTGGCGCTAATGAAGATCAAAACGATGGTCAAGCATGTTGGAATGAAATCCGTACAGAAGGTGCAAGCGCATTTGCTGATTGGTTAGACAGCAAACCAACAGGTGTAGACGACGAAGATATTATCTTAGTGGGTGATATGAACGCCTACGCGATGGAAGATCCAATTCGCAAATTTGACGAAAAAGGCTACAAAAATGTTGTTGCTGAGCTTGATGGTAATACATTAGCTTACTCTTACAGCTTCTCAGGCCGCGCTGGTAGCCTTGACCATGCAGTGGCGACTGAGTCTTTACTTAGTAAAGTAGTGGCTGCTAAAGATTGGCACATTAATGCCGATGAGCCTATCGTACTTGATTACAATGTAGAGTTTAAGAGCGAAGGGCATCAGTCTACTCTTTACTCAGAAAGTGCATACCGCGCGTCTGATCATGACCCTGTGATTGTTGATATCAAATCTGAAGTTGTGCTTACACCAGAAGAACAGACTCCTGTGGTTGCCCCAGATCAAGTATTCTCTATTGATGAAAACAGCGCTGTAGGTACTGTTATTGGCATGCTTGATTACTCAGATCCTAACCCTGAAGATTCACCTGTTGTTAAATTTATCGTGTCTGAAAACGATAGTGTGTCAATTAATGATCAAGGTCAGCTAATTGTTGCTGGTGAAATTGATTATGAATTTGAAAACCGCATTACGTTTACTGTACAAGTTGAAGATAGCGTTGGTAATGTATCAAAAGCTGAAAAAGTTGCTGTGAAGGTAAATAACTTGCGTTCAGATGATGATAACGATGCTGGCTCATTGCTTTGGTTATCTCTTCTTTTAGCACCACTTTCTATAGTGCGTCGCTTTAAAAAGAAATAATTAGCTTAAAGTAAAAATAAAAAGACCGCATTCGCGGCTTTTTTTATTCCTCTGTAAAAATAATTCAGACAAGCTTCAGCTATCCCCCCTTAATATCTTTTGCGTTAGGTAGTTCATTTTTATTAAATGTAACTTTACAAACCTCGTAACTTCAGTACTTAACATCAAATTCATAGATTAATTTAGGCTTACCCATTAAGTAAAAAAATCACTTTTAAATGTGACCTAGCCGTTTTCATAAAGGAAGAAAAAATGAAGCAACTTATCAAATTAACAACACGATGGCAGTCTCATACTAAATCGATTTTGGGTTTATTTATTGCACTTTCAACATTTGCAGTTAGTAACCAAGCATTAGCAAGTACCACCAAAGCCTCTATTTCACAAAGTAGTTTATTTGATGTTATCAGCGCACGTGCAAAAAAATTAGCCAGTGAAGACTATAAGGCGCCAAACAATATTGAACTTGATGCACTAAATAACATTAATTATCAGGATTACCGCTCCATTCGTTTTAAGCAAGATCAAGCTGTTTGGAAAGATGATGGTTTGTATGAATTACAGCTATTTCATCCTGGTTTTTTATACAAAACACCGGTGACAATAAATACTGTTGATAGCGACTCAAAACACAGCAGACTTCCCTTTAATACTGACTTTTATAATTACGATGGAACGGCTGCACCGCTAAAAGATGAGTTAACTAAAAGCACAACCAATACACAGCTTGGCCATGCAGGTTTTAGGCTTCACTACCCTTTAAATACTAATACTTATAAAGATGAGATTATGGTGTTTCAAGGTGCTTCTTATTTTCGTGTTGTAGGTCCAAATCAAGTTTATGGCCTTTCAGCTCGCGGATTAGCAATTGATACAGCGCTTGCATCTGGCGAAGAGTTCCCTATGTTTAAAGAGTTTTGGCTAGTAAAACCGACAGCAGAACAAACTAACATTGTACTGTTTGCATTACTTGATAGCCCATCAGTATCTGGCGCTTATAAATTTAATATTGACCCTACTACCAACACAACCGTTAAAATAGACATGCAAATATTTGCCCGTAAAGACGTGAAAAAGTTAGGCATCGCACCACTAACAAGCATGTTTTATCATGGTGAAAATAGCACAAAATTTTTTGATGATTATCGTCCCGAGGTGCATGACTCTGATGGTTTGTTAACTCAATCACAGGATGACAAGTGGGTATGGCGCCCACTGAATAATCCATCGCAACTAAGCGTTACGTCATTTGCGTACGAAAACCCGAAAGGTTTTGGGCTTGCGCAGCGCGACCGTGACTTTAATAACTATTTTGATATAGAAGCACATTACCATGATCGCCCAAGCCTGTGGATTGAACCTCAGGGTGAATGGGGCAATGGCCGTGTTGAGCTAGTAGAAATTCCAACAGATACCGAAACAAACGACAACATTGTTAGCTACTGGGTACCAGAAACCCCCTTCAAAGCAGGTGATTCATTAAAACTTAGCTACAAAATGAGTACGTTTAATAGCAGTTTAAACAAACATGAAAAAGCACATGTAGTTCGTACTCGTATCGGCAGCGCGGCATTGCCCGGTGAAGATAACCCGCCACCACAAAGTCATCGTCAATTCACTGTTGATTTTTCAGGCCCTGCTCTAAATGCTCTCTCTGAACAACTTAAGTTAAATGCAGATATTCAGCTTACTACGGGTGAAGTAAGTGATGTATCCGTTCAAAAGCTGCCTGAAGGGTACGGCTGGCGTGTTGCTTTTAAAATTGCACCACAAGACGACAACCCCGTCGATATGCGCTTATCGTTAAAACTACGTGACAAAGACATTAGTGAGGTATGGAGCTATGTTTGGTATCCAAATGACATCAAGTAAGCAAAAAAAGGGAACGACAATGCCATTTAAAACAGCTCGTGTATGGCTTTTTGCAATTGCCGCTATATTCATATCAGGCTATGGCATATCAATCATGTTCGACATACTTAACTCAAACGGCATGACGTTGCTTGAGTATGCACTGCTTGTCTTATTTTCTATTACATTTGCATGGATAGTGACGGCATTTTGTAGTGGCACAATAGGGTTTGTATTACAGCTATTTCGTATCGATCCACTTACCTTAAAGCGCATAAAACCAATCGCGATCCACGCCCAAGCTATTGCTAAGCAAAAAACAGCGGTTGTAATGCCTATTTACAACGAAGACACCCACCGTGTAATTGCTGGTTTTGAAGTAAGTCTAGCGTCGCTTAAAGAGACAGGACAGCTCGAACACTTTGATTTTTACTTACTAAGCGATACACAAGACCCGCAGATAGCCGAGAATGAACTCAATGCATGGCACGCAATGTGCGAGCGCTTAGGAGATACTGCCAAACATATTTTTTATCGCCGCCGTGAAGACAATAAACACCGCAAAGTAGGCAACCTAACGGATTTTTGTGAACGCTGGGGTAGTAAATACGATCATATGATTGTACTCGATGCAGACAGTATAATGACTGGCAAGTGTATGCTTGAGCTAACAACTAGCATGCTAAATAACCCACAAGCAGGTCTTATTCAGACAATCCCTATTCCGGTTCGCCAAGATACTTTTTTTGGTCGCTTTTTACAATTCGCATCGGTACTCTACAGCCCCATGCTAGCTACTGGCTCTGCTTTTTGGCAAACCGATCAAGCTAACTACTGGGGACATAACGCAATTATAAGGGTCGATGCCTTCATTAAATGTTGTGGCTTACCTACGTTAAAAGGGAATGCCCCCTTTGGTGGTGAAATTCTCAGCCACGACTTTGTTGAAGCTTCTTTACTTCACTCAGCAGATTGGGATGTATTGTTGTTATCTGAAATTGAAGGTAGCTATGAAGAAGTTCCAAGCAATATATTAGACTACGCAATTCGTGATAGGCGCTGGGTACAAGGCAATATTCAACACCTTGGTTTATTGTCATCAAATAAATTAAAGCTTATGAGTAAGTTTCATTTTTTACTGGGTGCAACAGCATATATATCGTCGCTTATTTGGCTATCAATGCTCGCATTAAGTACTATTGATGCCGTTACCCGCGCATTAAACAGTGATGTCTATTTTAATCGTGCTTATCAGTTATTTCCTACATGGCAAATAGCTAAAACAGATTTAATTGACTCATTACTTTATTTAACCATTATTATTTTATTAATGCCTAAGTTAATGGGGGTCATTGTTACCCTAGTCCACAGAAATAAGCGTTTTGGTGGGTCAATTAAACTCATAGCTGGTTCAATTATTGAAACTTTGTTTGCCGTTATTGTGGCACCGCTGATGATGGTTTTTCATGCTTACTTTGTAGTATGTGTATTTTTAGGTAAAAAAGTAACGTGGGATGCTCAACCGCGAGAAGGCCGCATGGTGTCGTGGAAAGAAGCCTTTGGCTATACACTATTTTCAACCGTAGTTGCAGTTGTTTGGGGCGGGGTTGCTTATTACTTTACCCCTGTATTTTTCTGGTGGTTATCACCTATTTTATTAGGGCTGATACTTGCAGCTCCCATTGTTCGTTACTCGAGTAGTATTAAGTTTGGTGTAGCGCTCAGAAAACTAGGTATATTTATATGCCCTAGTGAAGTCGATAACAGCAAAACACTCGCTGCACTTAAAGTACATTTACAAACAGTATCAGTACCAAGCAAAGGACAATACCCTGAAGCTTTGCCAGCACTACCAGCAGAGCAATTAACAACAATGCCAGTACAACGTTTTCATCGTGTTCGTAAGCTAAAAATCAAAAACCTCAAAGCAAAGTTAATTAGAAAGTTTAATTAACCGTGCATCACACTAAAAAGGAGCGCTTAGCGCTCCTTTTTTTATGCTTAAAATATATGCTAACTATAAATTACACAGAAGCTAGAAAAATTTTTAGCCAATAAAAAACCCGCAACATGTGCGGGTTTTTTTTAGAGTTTAAAAGGCTAATTACTTAGCCGCTTTTTTCTCTTTTTCTGCAGCGATTACCGTTTCAGATACGTTAGCTGGACATGGTGCGTAGTGTGAGAACTCCATAGAGAACTGACCACGACCTGATGTCATAGTACGTAGTGAACCGATGTAACCAAACATTTCTGATAACGGTACGTCAGCTTTAATGCGAACGCCAGTTAAACCAGCTTCTTGGTCGCTTAGCATACCACGACGACGGTTAAGGTCACCGATTACATCACCAACGTGATCTTCTGGCGTGAACACGTCAACTTTCATGATTGGCTCAAGAAGTTGTGCGCCCGCTTTAGGGATCGATTGACGGAAAGCGCCTTTAGCAGCGATTTCGAATGCAATTGCAGATGAATCCACGGCGTGGAAGCCACCGTCGAAAAGTTCTACTTCAACGTCAAGTACAGGGAAGCCAGCTAGCACACCCTCTTGCATCATTGATTTAAAGCCTTTCTCAACTGCAGGCCAGAATTCTTTAGGTACGTTACCACCAACAACTGATGATGTGAACGTGAAGCCTGAACCCACTTCGCCTGGCTTGATGCGGTAATCAATTTTACCGAACTGACCAGAACCACCAGATTGTTTCTTATGCGTGTAGCTATCTTCGATTTCACGAGTGATAGTTTCACGGTAAGCAACCTGTGGTTGACCAACAACAAGGTCTACACCGTAAGTACGCTTAAGGATATCTACTTTGATATCTAAGTGAAGCTCACCCATACCTTTAAGGATAGTTTCGCCTGAATCTTCATCAGTCTCAACTTGGAAAGATGGATCTTCTGCAACCATTTTACCGATAGCAACACCCATTTTCTCATTACCGCCTTTATCTTTAGGCTGTACAGCAATCGAGATTACTGGAGTTGGGAATACCATTGGTTCAAGTGTTACTGGGTGCTTAGGATCACAAAGAGTGTGACCAGTTTGCACGTTCTTCATACCAACGATAGCGATGATATCGCCCGCTTGCGCTGAAGTAAGCTCTTTACGCTCGTCAGCTTGCATTTCTACCATGCGGCCAACACGTTCTGTTTTACCAGTAAACGCATTAAGGATAGTGTCACCCTTGTTAAGCTTACCAGAGTAGATACGTACGAATGTTAATGCACCAAAGCGGTCATCCATGATTTTGAATGCAAGCGCTTTGAAAGGTTCGTCTGCAGAAACAATTGCAAACTCGCCGTTTTCATTACCTTCTTCATCCATAAGAGGTTGAGGATCAACTTCTGTAGGAGCCGGTAAGTAATCAACAACAGCATCAAGTACTAGTTGAACACCTTTGTTTTTAAATGCAGAGCCACAGAACGTTGGGAAGAACGCAAGGTCACGAGTACCTTTACGGATACAACGCTTAATATCTTCAACAGAAGGTACTTCACCTTCCATGTACGCTTCCATTAGATCATCGTCTTGCTCTACAGCAGTTTCGATAAGCATTTCATGGTATTCTTCAGTTTTTTCTACCATGTCTGCAGGAACATCTGTGATTTCGTAGTTTTCAGGAAGACCAGTGTCATCCCAAACGTATGCTTTTTTAGTAAGAACGTCTACAACACCAACAAAATCATCTTCAATACCGATTGGTAAAGTCATGATTAATGGTACAGCACCAAGTACTTTACGTACTTGCTCAGTTACACGGTAAAAATCAGCACCCATACGGTCTAATTTGTTTACGAAAATAATACGTGCAACTTCTGATTCGTTCGCGTAACGCCAGTTAGTTTCTGATTGTGGCTCAACACCACCAGAACCACAGAATACACCAACACCGCCATCTAATACTTTAAGTGAACGGTAAACTTCAACTGTGAAGTCAACGTGTCCAGGAGTATCGATAACGTTGAAACGGTGATCTTTCCAGAAACAGCTTACTGCCGCAGACTGGATAGTAATACCGCGCTCAGCTTCTTGATCCATGAAATCGGTAGTAGATTCACCATCATGAACCTCACCTGTTTTGTGGATAGTACCTGTAAGCTTCAGGATACGCTCAGTAGTAGTGGTTTTACCCGCATCAACGTGCGCGAAAATACCAATGTTTCTGTACTTCGATAAATCTGCCATTATTTTACTCTTAATAAAGTCGATAAATTATTCGGCGGGAGTATAGCATTACTTAAAGCGAACATCACCATAGAAGTCGCTTAAAATGCAATCAATTCACTATATTTTTTTTACAAAGAGAATATATTAACGGTACAACACGCTGTTTATTATATAAACCAATAAAAACGTTAGGCTTTATTTCATAAACACTGCATTTTAAATAATGCTTTTTAATTTTGTATCGGTAACTTAAAAGGCCTTATTGATATCGAGCATATTGTTATGTTTAATAATTTTTACTGCAGCTGCGCCCTTTAAGGTATAAATAAATAGTCATAAATTCTCCCATAAACACATTGAAGAAAGGTTTATTTAATTACAGTTAAAGCAGGCGAGTATTTAAAAATAACGCATTACTAAAGCTCTTCACGATTCAATCTGTATGATAATATCGATTAAAAATAGGCCACTATATAAACCTATAAGTGGTATGCATTAATAACAAATAATAAGAATTAAAAATGAAACGGACATTTCTTTACCCTCTTTATTGGCTACTAACATGTGTTTTATTTCTATGTAATGCACCAGCTTATGCTACGCAATATAAAATAGATGCACCTGGTAATTGGGTCACCCTACATGACGTAAAACAGCCCCAAAAAAGTGATATGGCAAAAGTGCGCGATGGCACACTTTACCTATTACTCGACAACCAGACTTATGTTCCTGAACGTCAAAAACAACAACGATACACACGCCTAGTAATGCAAGCACTTAATCAAAGTGGCGTTGACTATATAAGCCAGTTAAGCCTCAATTTTGACCCAAGCTATCAGACCCTAACATTGCACACACTCTCCATAATTAGAGATGGTAAGCACATAGATAAGCTTTCAACTGCAAGGTTATCTGTTATCCAGAGCGAGCCTGATTTAGCTGATAAAATTTATAACGGAAGGCTTTCTTTAAATATCATTGTTGACGATATGCGAAGCGGAGATATGCTCGATTATAGCTACAGTGTTACCGGCAGTAATCCTATCTATGCCAATAAATTTAGTACTCGGCGCACACTAAGGTGGTCAGTGCCCGTAGTGCAACAGTATATGCGTGTTTTATGGGGTAAAAAAACACCTCTTAATATAAAAACCATAAATGGCACTGCCGAAACAAAACAGACTGAAAACCAATACGGTACGGACTACTCTATATCAGAGTTCGAAGCCCCTTTACTCACGCAAGACTCTGAAACACCCACCTGGTACAACCCATACATGCAAGTTTATCTCTCTGAATATAATAGTTGGGACGAAGTTGTTAATTGGGCATTACCACTTTATGAGTCAGCAATCGAAACACCCAGTAGTATTAACGCCATAGCGCAATCTATACAGGCACAGCATACCAATACATCCGATAGGATTGCCGCAGCATTACGCTTTAGCCAAGACGAAATACGCTATTTAGGTTTAGAAATGGGCACCAATTCTCATCAGCCAACACCTGCCTCAGAAACGCTATCTCTACGTTATGGTGACTGTAAAGATAAAACAACTCTACTAATTTCATTATTAAAAGCGATGAAAATAGAGGCATACCCTGCTCTTGTAGATACAGAAGAAACTAAGCGCTTAATAGAACTACCGGCCACAGCAAGCGTTTTTAACCACGTAATTGTAACTATTGAGCACAAAGGCAAACGCTATTGGTTGGATCCAACCATTAGTTATCAACGAGGTACACTTCCCTATTTAGCGCAGCCCGATTACGGATATGCACTTATTATAAAAAATGGCGAAAATACATTAACGCCTATGGCACAAACTCCTGTGCATAAAAAGGTAACAGTAAACGATCAATTTTATATTCCTAAAACAGTAAAAGAACCGGTCCTATTTACTACCGAATATTCTTATGCCGAGTTTCAGGCTATTAATCGCAGAAGTAATTTAGCGCGCAACGGGCTAGACAGCGTTGCAAAATCATACCTTGAATACTACCAAGGTTTTTTTGACGAGCTCAAAATAGATAAACCCATGGCGGTAAGTGAGGACCAACAAACAGGTCAGTTTATCACTAGCGAGTCGTACCTTATTAGCCAATTTTGGGAAAAAACCAGAGACGGATATGAAGCTGATTTTTACGCCTCTGAAATACAAAACAGTGTTTACGAGCCAAAGCAAACTAATCGCACAGACCCACTTTATTTTGAATACCCCAATATAATCGACACCAGCATAAAACTTCATTTTACTGAAAAAAATTGGGCGTTTGACAATAGCCAAGACGAGATTAATAACGACTACTTTTACTTAAAAACATCCGTTAGCTTTAATGATGATGTTTTAACGCTAAGCTATCACTTTTACGCAAAGAAAGACCATATTCCCGCTGATAAAATCAGCGACTACCTAGCGCAACGAAACAAACTTATTTCAGCCACGCACTACTCAATTTTAAAGTACGCAAACACAACTGAGGCGCCTCAAACAACGGCCGACATACTCGATAACCTTGGAGGTAACTGGCTTAAATACGCACTTGCCGGTTACCTTTTATTATTCATTTTCTTTATTGCAGACTGGCGACTCGAGTCGGCAAAGCGACCTACTTTTGAAAATACCCCATTTTACGCTGTATCGGTCAGCAAGTTTATTATTTACAGCATTTTAAGCTTAGGTATTTATATTAACTATTGGTGCTACCGTAACTTTAAAGCTATAAATCAGCACAGCAATGCCAATATAATGCCTATTGCTCGCGGTATTTTCGCCATTTTATGGTATTACCCCCTTTATCAAGCACTGAAGCAACACAGTGAATTGCAATCAAGTAAAAGTAAAATAATCCCAAGCTGGGGGGCTGCTGTTTTATTTTTATTAGTACTTGCAACCACATTGGTTTACCGCATGGAAGAATACGCCACTATCGCATTGCTGGTTATGCCTTTTCTATGGCTTCCATTAGTGAGTTACATAGAGCACGCAAACACCAACCAAAAAGCTTTGCATTACAATTCTTACTGGCGAGTCAGACAGTGCTTTATGTCTCTGGCGCTTTCGCCAATATTACTCTTCGGTGTACTTCAAGAAGCTAATATTTTACCTGGTAGCGCTATAATAAAAGGCGAAAAGTTATGGGCTTATCAAACTCACTTTTTAAAACGTAACCGCCTAACACCAGAAAATGAAGACGTTCTCTATTTTTATAGTGATGCCATGTTTGACTATCGAGACGATGGAAACGGAATAACTGATAATTATATTTTTAGCTACTATAAAAACGATGCTGGAAAGCTTGAGTCAGACCTTAGTCACTTTAATGACATTGATAAAATAGAAACCTCATACGGTAAAACTGAACTAGATAACACCACTATTAAAGTAATAAAAACAGATGGAAGTGATTTTTTACTTATTGTTAGCAGGTTTAATAAGCTCGATGAAGTGCTAGTTGATAAAATAAATTTACGCTTAAGTGAAAATAAAAAAGAGTAGTTATTTAACGCTAACATACCGATTTAAAAGAGAATAAAAAATGCGCTCCAAGATAATGATAATTATTTGCATTTGAGTGTTGACAGATACTTAGATCTAATTGATAATCACTATCAACAAGGCAGAACATACAGCTTTGTAACGGAATGAATAACTTGTTTCTCGACCCTGAAACAACGTGTGGCGCACGTTAACAGCTATGGTTACTTGTTATTAACCGCAACGCCCCTTGATGTTGATGATAAGTAACCGTCCTACTATTTTACTTGCTACATTGCTCATATCGGTGACGGTAGATATGAAACTAAAAAAGCCCTTACGGGCTTTTTTTATGTCTGAAATTTAGTGAGCAACATACTCACATAAGCTCACAATTTAACGGCGGTTTTTTCGTGCGCGTGCACGGCGCTGTTTTTTCTCTTCTTCTTTAGCAGCTTTTTTAGCTTCTGCAGCGGCGCGTAATCCGGCAACCATTATTTCTTCTTCTTCACGCATGGCTGGTGTTTCCATGGTAATGCGACCAATAATGCCATCTCGAAGTTCGTTAATGAGTATTTCAGACATTTTATACGTGTCTATTTGATTACCACCACGAATACAACCACGCTTTTTACCCGCCATTTCCACAAATTCCCAATCGCTTTCTGGCAATTCGTTTAACTTATAGCGCGCTTTTAGTAGTTCAGGATAAGCATGCAATAGATATTCAGCGGTGTAACTAGCAACTTCTTCGTACTCAAGTGCAGTGTCGCGTATTGCACCCGTTGCACCTAAACGATAACCTGAATTCTCGTTCTCTACTTTTGGCCAAAGCATGCCAGGCGTATCGTATAGCATAATGCCGTCTTCAAGCTTAATGCGCTGCTGCGCCTTGGTAACCGCAGGTTCATTACCCGTTTTTGCCACTATACGACCAGCTAATACATTAATTAATGTAGATTTACCCACGTTTGGAATACCCATGATCATGGCTTTAATTTGCTTATCGGCACCCACTTTATGCGGCACTAACTTTTTACAAAGCTCATTAATACGGTGCACTTCAGCTGCTTTATCATGACCAAACGCAATGGCTTTAACACCACTTTCTTGCTCAAAGTAGTCTCTCCATACTTGAGTCATTTTAGGATCGGCTAAATCAGCCTTATTTAAAATTTTGATGACCGGTTTGCCTTCACGAAGCGTTGTCACCATTGGATTTTCGCTACTATAAGGAATGCGTGCGTCAAGCACTTCAATGATCACATCCATTTGTGGCATTATTTCTTTAATTTCATTTCGGGCTTTATTCATGTGCCCAGGGAACCACTGTATTCCTGCTCTACTCATTTGATATGTAAACCTTTTATTTCAACCCATAACACCATGGGGTACTGTGTGGGGTACTGGGTGAATAATTTCGATTTATCACCTCAACTAATGACTCCTAGTTTACTACATAATCCCTTTAAACTTCTCGTAAAAATAAAACCAGTAGTATATCTCAACTACATAAGTACAATTTATGTTTATGGACAAAAATACACCAATGGTTTATATTTGCGACAAATAGATTAATTTTATAAACCACGAGGTACATACACATGTTTGCTGAACGATTCACTCGTGCCCGAAAAGCCTCAGGCCTATCAATGCAAGCACTAGCTACCGCAGTTGGTGTATCCGCCAATGCTATAAAAAAATATGAGCATGGTACTGCTATGCCGTCTTCTTCTAATTTATTAAAGCTTGCAAGCGCACTTGAAGTGCGCACTGAATACTTTTTCCGTCCTATAAAAGTAAAGTTAGAAGGTGTGGAATATCGTAAGCGTGCAAGCACACCACAGAAAATTTTAGATCGTATAAATGGTGATGTTTTAGATCAGGCTGAGCGCTGGCAAGAACTTTTAAACTTTTATCCAGACTCGATTAAACCTATTACGCCATTTTCACTACCAAGTACATTACCCGATGTGATTGATTCATATGAGCAGCTAGAAGGTGTAGCCACCACTATGCGCAATGAATGGGGGTTAGGCTTAAATCCAATTCATGACATGATTGATACGCTGGAATCAAAAGGTGTAATGATAATTTGCACTGATGTAGAAACCAGTAAAAAGTTTGATGGTCTAGCGGGTAATATTAATGGGCTACCTGTTGTTGTTATCTCTACGGCACAAAGTGGTGATCGTCAACGGTTTACACTCGCTCATGAATTGGGCCACTTAGTATTGCACAGCCGACTGTCTGAAGAGCTAGATGAAGAAAAGGCATGTAATCACTTCGCAGGGGCTTTTTTATTACCAAGCACTAGCTTGATACAACACTTAGGTAAAAGCCGAACTCAACTAGAAGCGCAAGAGCTATATATGCTTAAGCATGAGTACGGCATAAGCATGCTTGCCTCTTTGTATCGCGCTTCACAGTCTGGCGTAATTTCACACCAAACCCAAAAGAATATGTTTATTTGGTTTGGTAAGCAGGGCTGGCGTACTCAGGAACCTGGCGCACCTTATCCGCATGAAGTTACTTACCTCTACAAGCAGCTAGTATATCGTGCGCTAAGTGAAGACTACATTGGTATATCTAAAGCAGCTGAGCTATTAGGGGTATCACTTTCAAGCTTTCACAAAGAACGAAAGTTAGAGGTGCTTAATGCAGCAGCTACTAATTAGTGATGCCAATATATTAATAGATATGGAAGAAGGTGAGCTACTAACCCAACTTTTTCAGCTACCTTATCAATTCGCCATACCTGACATTTTATTTGTTGAAGAACTTGAGGAAGAACACGCACATTTACCTGCTATGGGCTTAACTTTAGAAGAGCTATCACCTGATTCAATGATGCATGCAATGGAGTTAATTCCGCTGTATTTAAATGCTAGTCGTAACGATATATTTGCTTTGTGTTTAGCTAAGCAAAAAAACTGCCCTCTTGTAACTGGCGATATGGCTTTAAGAAAAGCAGCTGAAAAAGAAGGTATTGTTGTACAAGGTACTATTTCATTAATAACGCAGCTTGTTAGGCAACAAATAGTAACGAAAGAAACTGCATTAAAGGCCTACGAGAAAATGAAGCTATCAGGCCGAAGACTTCCTTGGAAGGTGGCTATAGAGCATTTAAACGCCTTATAACGCAAGTACGGCATAGAGCCAGTGCTACAAGAAATGGGTTTCTCACAGTTCATCACGATAGTCCAACACCCATTTGGCTATTATTTTTAACAATGGCGTGCCTACTTACGCTAATGAATATGAGTTTAAGTCTGATGATAGTTGCTACTACCTAATTAAAGCGGAGTTAGATATTAGTTTTGAAAATTGCGGTATAAAGCCGATGCTGAAGCATCGGCTTATTAACTTTAAAGAGAAATAACATAAAATTATACAAACAAGAATTTACCCAAAACTAGACTGACAGTCACCGAATACAAAACGGCTAACTGTCAGATTAAGTCAAAGCTAGTGCAATAACTA
>NZ_BADX01000023.1:0-19944 GCF_000241365.1 Pseudoalteromonas sp. BSi20480
CCTATTGTATTTAGTTGGCCAGCACCAATTTTTGTTTAAACAGTTCGATAACGATAAACGATTGTATATTGTACTTAGCGGCGCACTTTTAGTATTTAAGCATAATCACTTACTTGAACTGGGCACAATAGAGCCTGGCGAATTTATAGGTGAAGGCGCATTTATAAATAACAGAGAGCGCAGTACAAGTGCTCGCGCTAAAACCGACACCATTGTCCTTGCCATCACTCCCGAAGCACTCACTCAGTTACCCAATGTCATTCGAGAAAAAATTAAAGACCGTATTATTGAAGGTATGAGTGAACGAATAACTAAGCTCAGTGACTATATAGAAAATCACGGTTAGCTCAGTCCATATAAACAACCTGCAATGAGCAATCGAGCCAGCTAGGATTATTAACATGGGCTGTAAACGTGTAAGTATCTGATGGCTTAGCGCCAAAGGGCGTATTTATAAGTGGCTGCGAGTGACGATAAGTTTGCGAATAATTTTTGTAATAAATGGCAACGTAACCATATAAAAACTCCCAACCCAACCTCACAACTGCGCCACTGGGTAGAGTAAAATCAGCGTATTCTTTGGTAAAGGTAACGATTAAATCATTGTACTTATCTTCACTGCATTGAGTTGTTCGTAACTGTTTAGGCATTACAAAAGCAGCATTTGCATCCGTATTTTTTAAATAAAAACCTATATTGCCATCACCATAAAAATGGTTTGAGCGACTTGTATAATTAACTTGTGGCTCATACCCGAGCGCTTGCATTATGGACGCAAGCTGTTCTGTCTCTTTGGAATAAATTTTATCGCTTGATAAAAGCAATGTAGCTTCACCAAAATCTGATGGGATTTCTAACGTTACATATTCATAGGGAAGAGTTTGTGCCTTTAACGCCGCATCAAGCAGGTTACGTTGTTCATCTTGCAAGTTTTCACTAAAAACATAAACGGTGGGTTGCTGGCATGCAACTAACATACATGCCAATACACAAATTAAAAGTCCATTTTTCATAGTCACCCCTATTGATTACACCTGTAGTCTATTAGAGGTATTGCTTTATCGCAACTTAATTTATTTGGTTATCTAACCAAGCATCTACACTTTTACGCGTATATAACACTTCTTTGAATAAGCGGTGACGTTCAAATTCCAAAACGCTTTTTTTGTTAGTGTTGCCACTAAGTAACTGGCTGTGTGTATCGTTAAATTTTGAAATAACCGAAAACCCGCGTTCAGGTTTTTGATCGTGCTTTTTTATTGATTTACTAAGGTGTTCCCTAACGTCATCGGCAGTTAACATGTCTGAATGATTTAAGCCCATTAGCTCTTTTCTCATTGCTAATCTTACGCCCATTTTTTACTCCATGATTCTATGTATTCTAAATTCGACACAGCTATAGCAATTAGTAAGCCACTTACAAACATGGCTCGCCGGAGCTTAACTAATAAATACTTCAATTTTTTTAAAGTGAGTCATTTTTTAAAAAATAACTAATACGTAAATTTGAGTGATTTGGTTTGGTGCATAATTGGCCCTATGCCTTTATACTAAAGCCTATGCAAGCCTCCACCGAGAGTAACAATGAACGAAGAATACATAGAAATCGAACTAGAAGAAGAGCCGATAGAGCTCTGTAAATTATTAAAAGTACTTAATTTAGTTGAAGGTGGCGGCCAAGCTAAAAACCTAATCGCCGAAGGCTATGTGGGTGTTAACCATGAAATTTGTACAATAAAGCGGAAAAAATTATACAGTGGTGATGTACTGGAATTTGATGGCGAGCTCTTTCAACTCTCCCTGAGTGAAGATGCAATACCAGCACAAAGACCAAGTGAACAAACGCCGGTTGAACCCAAACAAAACATTTCACCGCCCGAAAGCCAACCAGCAAAAAGTAAACGTAAGCGCACTAAAAAACCAAAGGTAGATGAAAAAACAGGGCGTCGTCCTATTTCATTTGGGTAAGCTTACGAATCGCATTATAAAAAAAGCCAACTTGTATAGTTGGCTTTTTTACTCTTTAATAACCTTGTTAATAATAATAAAAAATAAGGTTACACATGTCATCTCACACACCTAAAAACTGGTTTAAACCTGTCGCTTGGGCTGCTCTTATATGGAATTTATTGGGCGTTATAGCATTCATTATGCACATAATGACAAGCCCAGATATGATCAGTAAACTACCATTAGATCAACAAGCTGCATATTCAAATACCCCACTATGGGCCACCATTGCTTTCGCCGTTGCCGTTTTTGGTGGTGCTTTAGGCTGCATTTTTTTACTTGCTAAAAAATCGCTGGCAACACCTACTTTTGCTTTATCGCTCGGCGCGATAATCATGCAGCAATACTACAACTTTTTTATAATTGATAGCATTGCCTTGCTAGGAATAAGCTCGGTTGTAATGCCACTTATGGTAGTTTTTATTGCCTTAGCGCTTATTTATTTAAGTATAAAAGGGAAACAACAAGGCTGGCTAAACTAACTGAATAGGCCAGCTGAACAACGTGCTTTTTAGTTGGTATAGATGGTTTATTATACTCATAATTTAATACCTTACTTCCTATTACAGCTGCTCATAAGAGCAGCTATTTAATATTCGTTTATCATGGTATGCACTTTGCAGATGTTTAATTACAGAGGTTACTTTAAAAAAATTTAATTAGTTAAGAAGGGGCAAAATAATGAAAAATAGTTTCGATACCCAACATGAGCTCACAATTAATGGTGAGCAATATAATATTCATTCTCTGAAAGGACTTGGCGACAAAGCAAAACGACTCCCCTTCTCCTTAAAAGTCTTGCTAGAAAATTTACTGCGCAACGAAGACGGCGAAAACATCAAAGAACAAGACATTAATGCGCTATTAAATTGGGACCCAAAAGCAAAACCATCATCTGAAGTTGCATTTACCCCTGCACGAGTAGTAATGCAAGATTTTACTGGCGTACCTGCCATTGTCGATTTAGCTGCAATGCGAGATGCAATGGAAAAGCTCGGCGGAGATCCTGCAAAAATAAACCCACTGTCACCGGCCGAACTCGTAATAGACCATTCAGTACAAGTTGACGGCTATGGAAATGATGGTGCCTTTGATTTAAATGCGAAACTTGAATACGACCGCAACAAAGAACGATACGAATTTTTACGTTGGGGCCAAACGGCATTTGATAACTTAAAAGTGGTACCACCCGCAACCGGCATTGTTCACCAAGTTAATTTAGAATACCTGGCTCGCGTTATTTTTAACGAAGATAGCAATGGTAAAAAGTTTGCCTACCCCGATACTCTGGTTGGCACTGACTCGCACACAACCATGATTAATGGCTTAGGCGTACTTGGCTGGGGTGTAGGCGGCATTGAGGCTGAAGCTGCAATGCTTGGCCAGCCAATTAGCTTACTGATTCCACAGGTAGTTGGCATGAAACTTAATGGCCGATTACCAGAAGGCACAACAGCAACTGATTTAGTGCTCACGGTAACTGAAATTTTGCGTAACCACGGCGTGGTGGGTAAATTTGTAGAATTTTATGGCGACGGCCTTGCAGATCTTCCCCTTGCAGATAGAGCAACCATTGCTAACATGGCACCTGAATATGGTGCTACATGTGGTATTTTTCCAATTGATGACGAAACGATTAATTATTTACGTCTTACCAACCGTGATGAAGACCAACTAAAGCTTATTGAAGATTATGCAAAACACCAAGGCTTGTGGCGTAACGATGGCGACGAAGCTCGCTATACCGACACACTAGAACTGAAGCTCGATGATGTTGTACCAAGCCTTGCAGGCCCAAAACGCCCACAAGATAGAATAGCGCTTAACAAAGCCGGCGAGGAAATCTCTCAGCACCTAAAAGGTTTTCAAGAAGAGCGTATAGCACATCGCGATAAAAGTGATGACGAGCAATCGCGTATTGAAAGCGAAGGCCCAACAACCAACCCTGATGAACCTGTAAACGAAGCACAATTTATGGGGGCGGCAAAAGTTAACTATAAAGGCCAAGAGTTTGAACTTAACGACGGTGCATGCGTTATTGCAGCTATAACAAGCTGTACCAACACGTCTAATCCAAGTGTTATTTTAGCCGCAGGCCTTGTGGCTAAAAAAGCAAAACAACTAGGTATTAACGTTAAACCTTGGGTTAAAACATCACTCGCGCCTGGCTCAAAAGTAGTTACCGACTACTTAGAAAAAGCGGGGTTAATGGACGACTTAGAAAGCCTAGGCTTTAATTTAGTCGGTTACGGTTGTACTACGTGTATAGGCAACTCAGGACCGCTGGCTGATGAAATTTCACAAGCTATCCAAAAGCATAAGCTAGTTGTAAGCTCTATTTTATCGGGTAACCGTAATTTTGAAGGGCGTATACACCAAGATGTTAAAATGAACTTTTTAGCTTCTCCTCCTTTGGTTGTTGCCTACGCAATTGCAGGTAGAACAGACATAGATGTTTATAACGAGCCCCTTGCACAAGATGAAAACGGTAACGATATTTACCTTAAAAACATTTGGCCAAGTGTGAAAGAGGTTAGCGACTTAGTAAAAGAAACGGTTACCAAAGAGATGTTTGCAACAAGCTACGCCAATGTTTATGAAGGCGATAGCCGCTGGCAACAAATTCAAATACCTGATGGTAAGTTGTATGATTGGAACGACGAATCTACCTATATTAAAAAAGCACCATTTTTTGATGGCATGACCGTAGAGCCACCGGGTATTCCTACTATTGAAGGGGCTCGCTGTTTAGCCAAGCTAGGAGACTCAGTAACAACCGATCACATCTCTCCTGCTGGCGCGATTAAAGCGGATGCACCTGCTGGTCTTTATCTACAAGAGCACAATGTAGAAAAAGCACAGTTTAATTCTTACGGCTCTCGCCGAGGTAACCATGAAGTAATGATGCGTGGCACCTTTGCTAACGTGCGACTAAAAAACTTGTTAGCGCCGGGCACAGAAGGCGGTGTAACACGCACGCAACCAGATAATAGCTTAGAAAGTATTTATGATGCAGCTATGGCATATCAAAAAAATGATACACCGCTTATTATTTTAGCCGGAAAAGAATATGGTACTGGCTCGTCACGCGATTGGGCTGCAAAAGGTTCGTTGTTGCTAGGTGTGAAAGCTGTTTTTGCACAAAGCTATGAACGTATTCACCGCTCTAACTTAATTGGGATGGGTGTACTGCCATTACAATTTAAAGAGGGTGAAAGCTATGAGTCGCATGGTTTAACTGGCCAAGAAGAGTTTGATATTCAAGGTCTGTACGATAAAACCGACGAGGTTACACTGATAGCAACCAATGCCGAAGGCAAAAAAACAAGCGTAAAAGCCGATGTACGTATTGATACTCCTAAAGAGTGGGATTACTACAAGCATGGCGGTATTTTACAATATGTACTGCGTAACATGCTTAACTAAGCTGCGTAGTGAACGACTCATAGGCCTTATGGTTACAACCATGAGGCCTTTTTTATAACTGCCTTATTATTGCGCTGCATCAATATACAAAACACATAGCCTATTACACTGGCACCATAACCAGTGGAGGCATTATGTCGCATGTAACTATTATTAGAGTACTTAAAACATCTATTGTACTTGGCTTATGCCTTATAGTTACAGGCCATACACTTATCATATCTAATGGGTTTAATGAGCAATTTGGCGTTAACGGCATTATTGCATCCGCAGCTTGCATCGCTGTGGGTATACTTTTGTCACTGCCCACCAAAATATATTTAACCATTTTACTAATGGAAGCTGAAAAACGTTATACCCGCTCTCATACTCATGAATAGCGCTTAAAGTACACTTAAGTTATTAATTTCTTTATTACGTTTTTCTAATTTTTTTTCGATGTTTTCTGCATCTTCAAACAGCTTTTTAATCGATTCAGGATTTAATATTGAAGGGGTTTGCGTATTAGCTGACATCTCATTAGTACTAGACTCTAAGTTTAAAATAGAGGTATCTTCTGCACCAATCACGGTTATATCCTCAGGGTTGAGGGTTAACTCTATGCTTTTACCATGAGGGTTAGGGCTATCTGAATAATGCCATTGGCCTGTTTCATCTTGCCACTTATAAATAGTACTTGAAGACGTAATCGTTGAGCTATCGCTTGAAATACTACTCGTCACTTTATCGCCAGCCTCGTGAATGCCTTTTACAGCTTGATTTAGCGTATTGGTTGATAACGCAACCATTTGCTCTTTAATTTGCTGGGTTTCTTTGCTGATAGTTGAACCTGAAAGCCAAGGTTGGCCGTCTGGCTTTTTTAAATAAAATAATGATATGACAGCAATTACCATCACTGATATTGCTAAATAGGTAAAGTATTTCATAGCGTTCCTGCTTTGTTTGTTCCTTTAATATAATATTAGTGAATAAAGCACTCACTGGCAATTTTATTATCTAAATTTAGATAATAAAAAACGCAGCCTAAGCTGCGTTTAATTGCGGTTAAATAAAGCGTTAAAGTACTAAATACCATCACCATCCATATGAAGACCGCATTCACGGTTTAAACCAAAAAAGCGGGTTTCTTCTTCAGTCATGCCCGGCTCTAGTTTGCGCGTAGTGTGTACATCGCCCATTGACACATACCCTTGCTCCCATAATGGGTGGTAAGGTAAATCGTGCTTAGTTAGGTATTGATATACATCGCGGTTTGACCATTCAATAATCGGGTACACTTTTACCGTACCACGGCTTATTTCTACAAACTGCTTATCTGCACGGGTAGAAGATTGATCGCGACGTAAACCACTAAACCAGGTACCCGCTTCAATTTCTTTTAAAGCGCGAGTCATTGGCTCAACTTTATTAAGCTGATTATATTGCTTAATACCGTCCTCACCTTGCTCCCATAACTTTCCAAACTTAGCTTCTTGCCATGCAGGGCTCATCTGCGCCTTGTACACTTTTAAATTAAGTGACAAACGCTCGCTCATTTGCTCAATAAACTGGTACGTCTCAGGGAACAAATAACCGGTGTCTGTTAATACAACAGGAATGTCTGGGCGTTGGGTTGTCATTAAATGCAACATCACCGCAGCTTGAATCCCAAAGCTTGACGATAGAAACGCGGTATCGGGTAAATTTTCAAGCGCCCACGCAACACGTTGCTCTGCGCTCATATTTGCTAATACACCATTAGCATCAGCTAACATAGCCGCTTGGCTTTGTTTATCTAGCTGTAATATATTTTTAAATTCACTCATAGAAAATTCCAAGCCTCACCAGCGCCAAGCGCTGGTATCTAATTATGCGTGAAAATCGGTCACTGATACTTTTACTTCAGCAACAATGCCTTTGCGAATTACAAAGTCACCAAAACATTCACCGTCGTTTCGCTCACTTGCCCACTGGCCAATTAGCTTATCAAACGCCTCTAGGTAAACATCTTCACCTACGTTTTCAAGGTACAGTTTAGGAATGCGTGTACCTTCAAGGTTACCGCCTAAGTAAACGTTGTATTTACCAGGCCCTTTACCTACCAGCCCTGCTTCTGCAAGCATTGCGCGACCACAACCATTAGGACAACCTACAACGCGCATAATAATGCTATCGTCTGGTATTCCGTGTTTAGCGAGTAAAGCTTCAGTTTTTTCAATTAAGCTTGGTAAGTAACGCTCAGCTTCGGCCATTGCAAGCGGGCATGTAGGTAATGCCACACACGCCATTGAGTTTTTACGTTGCTCTGTGTCACCGTCGTCAATCAAACCATGGTTACGAGCAATTTCTTCAATCACTGCTTTTTGATCTGCAGGTACACCGGCAATAATTAAATTTTGGTTTGCCGTCATACGCATGTCACCTTGGTGCACTTCTGCAATTTTACGACACCCTGTTTTAAGTGGCTTATCTGGGTAATCTAAAATACGACCGCTTTGAATAAATAGCGTAAGGTGGTGCTTACCATCAATGCCTTCTACCCAACCGATACGATCGCCACGGTGAGTAAATTCATATGGGCGGCTAGGTGCAAAGCTGACACCGGCACGTTTTTCTACTTCTGCTTTAAATACGTCAGACCCAACACGATCTAGTGTGTATTTAGTTTTTGCATTTTTACGGTTAGAACGGTTACCCCAATCGCGCTGCACTGATACAACGTGCTCAGCAATTTTTAAGGTATCTTCTAGGGCAATAAAACCAAAGTCGTCAGCTTTACGCGGATACGTAGCCGTATCACCGTGGGTCATAGCAAGGCCACCACCTACAAGTACGTTAAAGCCAACAAGCTTGCCATCTTCAGCAATAGCAACAAAGTTTAAGTCATTCGCATGAACGTCTACTTCATTATTAGGCGGAATAGTGACGGTTGTTTTAAACTTACGCGGTAAATAGTTAGACCCTAAAATAGGCTCTTCTGTCGTTTCTGCTTTTTCGCCATTTAACCAAATTTCAGCGTATGCTTTCGTTTTTGGAAGTAAATGCTCAGAAATTTTTGCAGCCCACTCATACGCTTCTTGGTGTAGCTCAGACTCAACAGGGTTAGTCGTACATAGTACGTTACGGTTTACATCGCCTGCGGTGGCAATAGAATCAATGCCCACGCTATTAAGCATTTGGTGCATGCCTTTAATATTTGGCTTTAATACACCATGGAACTGAAACGTTTGACGCGTAGTTAAACGAATACTGCCGTAGCTTGTTTTTTCATCGGCAAATTTATCAATTGCTAACCACTGCTCTGGCTTAATAATACCGCCAGGCATACGTGCACGTAGCATTACGTTGTGCAGCGGCTCTAGCTTTTGCTTTGCGCGCTCAGGACGTATATCGCGATCATCTTGCTGATACATACCGTGAAAACGTATAAGTTGGAAGTTATCGGCTGTAAAACCACCGGTAATTTCATCTTTTAAGTCTTGCTCTATAGTGCCTCGTAAAAAGTTACTTTCTCTTTTCAAACGCTCGTTATCAGAAAGCTTTACGTTTTTATCTTGTTCGCTCATTTTAAATCCTAAATTTGTTACAGTGACGGCTGTTAGCTGTTAATAAAATAAGAAACGTGATTAATACACGTCTTTCTGATAGCGGTTTGCGCTACGCAGGTCTTTTAAATATTGCTCTGCGTCTTCATCATTTTTACCCGTATTTTCTTTAATGATATCAACCAATGCTTGATGTACATCTTTTGCCATGCGGTTTGCGTCTCCACATACATAAAAGTGAGCGCCAGCTTCTAACCACTCAAAAATGTCTTTTGAGTTTTTGCGAAGCTTATCTTGCACATAGATTTTTTCGGCTTGGTCACGGCTAAATGCCACATCGACTTTGCTCAATAAGCCCGATTTTAAATACCCTTGAATTTCAACTTGGTATAAAAAATCTTGTGTAAAATGAGGATTACCAAAAAACAGCCAGTTTTTACCTTGGGCTTCACGCGAATCACGCTCTTGTAAAAATGCACGGAATGGCGCAATACCAGTACCCGGACCCACCATGATAATAGGTGTTTCATCGTTAGCCGGTAAACGGAAGTTGTCATTATGTTCGCTAAATACTTTTACTTTGCAGCCCTCTTCAGCACGACGCGCTAAATAACCAGAACAACCACCTAAATGCTCGCTGTCAAAAGTATCAAACTCAACAAGTCCAACCGTTAAATGCACTTCGTCTTCAACTTCGCTTTGGCTAGACGCTATAGAATATAAACGAGCCTGAAGCTTACGTAAGCAATCAACTAATATTTGTGCATCTAGTTTTGCTGGATTTTGACGAATAACATCAAATATTTGGCGTGGCTCAATGTAAGCACGCATTGCTGCTTTATCTTCTACAAGCTTTAAGAGCTCAGGTGTGCCTGTTGCTGTTGCGTATTTTTCAACAAAACCCGGATATGACTGCGTTAGCTCTAATTTTTCGATAAGCGCATCACGCACGCTCAATTCTTCATTCGCAACTTTAACGCGACTAGAACCATCAATTTGGGTAAGTTCTAGCACTTCATCAACTAACGCCTCATCATTTAAAAAATATACACCCAGTGAGTCACCCGGTGTGTAAGTGATATCAGAGCCTTCAAGCGAAATTTCTACATGGCGTACATCTTTTGTTGAATCACGCCCGGTAATTTTTTGAACTGCTAATAATTCGGCTTCAAATGGATTTTGCTTTGTGTACTGGCTGGCTGCAGGTGTTGGTGCACCAAATGGCATAACCGCGGCTTGTCCACCTGCGTTACCCTGTTGCGCTTTTAAATCTGGTTCAAATGCATCCAGTGCGCCTTGTATCCATGTTGCAGCTTCTTCTTCGTAGTCAACATCTAAATCAGCGCGTTGGTAAACTGACTCAGCGCCTAGCTTATTTAAACGCTCTTCAAAGTCTTTTGCTGTTTGGCAGAAAAACTCATAGCTAGAATCACCTAGACCAATGACAGCTATTTTAACACCGTCGAGTTTAGGGGCCTTTTTAGTGGCTAAAAATGCGTGCAACGTTTCGCCATCTTCAGGCGGTTCACCTTCACCGTAAGTCGATACAACAACGGTTAAAAACTTTTCTTTTTTCAGGGCCGTTGGTTTGTAATCAGACATACTCACTAATTTGGCTGATAAACCACGCGATTCAGCTTGCTCTTTCATTTGGGTTGCAACACCTTTTGCATTACCCGTTTGTGAGCCATATAAAATAGTTAATACTGCTGCATCGCCCGTTACTGATGTGCCAGCCGTAGGCATACCAAGTGCTGAGGCATTTGCATTAGCTGCTAAGTAACCACTTACCCACGCTTGTTGTATTGGATTAAGCTCAGCCACTAAACCTTGCAGCTTTTGAACTTGCTCTTGCGATAGCGGGCTTGCCGCAGCATTTAGTTGACCTAACAACATGAATCGATTCCCCATAACCCTGAAAATTAAGCACAACACACACCGTGTATTGTTAAAAATGAGTTTTTCCTCAGCCGATATAAGTTTGCTGAGGTTTTCTTACTGTGCAGGATAACGGGCTATCGACTTATCAAAAAAGAATAGAATCTGCTTTGATATTCCATTTAGTTATTAATTTTAAAAAACACCTAAAAAAACAGATTAAAGAGCGATTATTGCTTTTTATTAAATTTTAAATTAACAATTTTGTAACCTAAACAAAGTAATGTATATTATTCACTCATTATAAAAATAGGAACAATCATGTCACACGGGACATATAAAAATAAACTATTCGGAACAGCCTTATTACTTGGCACACTTCCGGTAATGGCAAATGTAGAAAATGGCAGTTTTGAGCAATGGTCAGGCAATACACCTGACGCGTGGAGCACAATAGATAGCGGTATTAGCCTATCGCGCTCAACAAATATTGTTAAAACAGGTAATAGTGCAGCAGCAGTTAATGTAACCACAGGCTCTCAGGCTAACACCGATTTATTACAACAAATAACGGTAGAAGCAGGAAAAACCTATGCGTTTTCAACTGATGTTTACCACACAGAAGGAAAAGTTAAAGCCCGTTTATTCGTAGATGGTTACCAAGGCTACTCCAATAATACGCAAACTAATCAATGGCAAACAATTAGCCATAGCTATACAGCAAGTAGCAATAAAACCATTAATGTTGGCCTACGCTTTTATGATGTCAGTGGCTTTGATGGCAATGAACTTGTCTATGTAGATAACTTTTTACCTACAAGTAACGACAGTAGCTCTGGGAGTTGCTCGGGCAATAGCCTCTCTTTTAGTCTGACGACAGATAATTATGGTAGCGAAACAAGCTGGGCTATTAATAATAACCAAGGTAATACAGTTGCAAGCGGTAGTGGCTATGCGTCTAATACACAATATAACGAAGCACTGTGTTTAGCTGATGGCGCCTATACCTTTACTATTAACGACAGCTACGGTGATGGTATCTGTTGTAGTTTTGGTAGTGGTAATTATGCACTCACTAGTGGTGGTTCAACCCTGGCAAGTGGCGCAAGCTTCAGCAACGTTGAAAGTACTTCATTTTCGCTTGGCGGTGGCTCTGGTGGTACCCCCACAACACCAACAGGTTATTATGTTACAACACAAGGCCTAACCGGTTACGCATTAAAAACTGAGCTTTATAACATCATTAATAATCATAGTTCGCAGGGGTACTCTGCAATATGGAACTTTTATGATTCATCGGCTCGCGATACATACTTTGAAAACGATAATAGTATTTTAGATATGTACAGTGAAAAGCCAAATGGCAACGATAGCTACACATACACAGCCGTTAGCGATCAATGTGGCAATTACAGTGGCGAAGGTGGTTGTTACAACCGCGAGCATTCGTTCCCTAAAAGTTGGTTTGGCGGTACTAATGAGCCTATGAACTCAGATGTTCATCATATTTATGCAACCGATGGCTATGTAAACTCTAAACGCAGCAACTTTCCGTTTGGTGAAGTGGCAAGCGCCACGTTTACATCAACTAATGGCAGTAAGTTAGGCTCTGCAAGTAGTGCCATTAATTACACGGGCACAGTGTTTGAACCCATTGATGAGTTTAAAGGTGACTTTGCCCGTGCCTATTTTTACATGGCTACACGCTATGAAAATGTGATTGGGACGTGGCAAAATAATACCACTGCAAGTAATGCGGTTCTTAACGGCACCAGTACGCAGGTATTTGAAAGCTGGGTTGTTGCTATGTTAATCAACTGGCATAACGCAGACCCTGTTAGCCAAATGGAAATAGATCGAAACCAAGCAGCATTTGAATTTCAAGGTAACCGTAATCCGTTTATCGACTACCCTGAATTTGTAGAAATGATTTGGTAGAAAATATAGCCTCAGCCAAGGCTGAGGCTATTTAAAACTCGCCTGACCAAGTGCAATAGACTCATAGCGCTTTCCCGTTAATTTAATCACCCATACGCTGTCTGCAAATGTGCGGCTGAAATATACAGTTTGCCCATTGGGAATATTAGGCATGAAAGACGTAATAGACTGCCAATCGCTATCTACTTTTTCCTTGAGCTTCATGCTCGCATTATAAAAACTTCCTTGTTCATTTGTTTTTACCTCAAGTGCTGTTAGCTGTTCACCGTCGCCTATTTCTATTAATGCGCTTTTATTTAAGTTAGCTAATAACTGAGGTTGGTGAATCGGTTGTAAATTTTTTAATGTTTCATCTATTTTGCTATCTATTGTTATTTTACTCTCTAGCTTGTAAATAGTGGCTTTAATCGCAAATACTGGCTCTGCAATACACGCTGAGGATAAAAACCCAAAAGTAATCCCCATTACCGCTTTATAAAAGTACATTTTCATTCGTTATACTCCTTCATTATTTAGTCTGCCTAGCATAACCAATTTATCATCTATTAAAACTTAACTTATTAATATTCATAATATTCTTTTAATTCATAGTAATGAATATTGCTTATTGGGCTATTTAAACACACCATTTTTAGCGATAATAAATAGATGAGCATTAAACAAGGTAAGGAAGCAACTTGTCGCTAGGAATTGAACTAAAGCAATTAAGAGCAAATAAAAAATGGACGCAAGCACTTGCTGCACGCGAGATTGGTATTCAACAATCTTACTTATCTAAGCTTGAAAATGGACAATTTATTCCGTCCGCTGAGGTAATTGAAAAGCTCGAACTTTGCTATGGCAAAACGTGTTTAGATAAGTATTTACCATCAAAAACATTACAAAGCACACAGATTAAAAAAAGGCTGTTTGTAAGTTTAATTATGCTTATTACTGGTCTCGTAATGTGGTTATGCGCAGCCTATGAAATTTTCTACCCAGAGACTTACTTTACTTATCAGGCCAAATTAGGCGGCTTTGTAGCGTTCAACGTCAGTCAGCACTACCAAGGCGAGCGATTTATTGAAGGTGATGTTATTTACCAAATTTTAGGTGAGAGACAAGTTAGCCGGATTGAAAACCGCTTTTTAATTGTAGGCTCCACGCTTTGTATTTTGCTATCCGTTGTCGTTGCCGCTTTTTCTAAAAAGCATTTATTAATTAAGCCTCTAAATAAAGTTTAAACACACTACTTAATGGGCTTTTTAGCGTTCCACTTATCCATTATTTTATTATATAAAATACGATCGTTATCTTTGCATGGCCTTGGCGATCCTGTTGGCAAGCCTACTTTACCCATAACACCATTAAAATCAATCTTGTAGCACATACCTTTGTACATTTCCACCCGCTGACTACCATCTGCGCTTTGCCACAATACCGCTGATTTTAAATCACTAGAATGCTCAATTGGAACCGTTATGTGTTGATGATTTTTGCTCTTCGGCAAAGTTGCTATCTGCGGGAAATCAAAGGATACAATAGGATTACTGGAAATTGAAAACGGAGTTATTGGTGCGTACGGATCAATTTTTTTAAATGGCTGCTGCTGAGCTTTTGAATTAACCTTATTTTTTATAGGCTCAATCGCGGCTTTATTTACATTATGCTTTTTTCTATCAGTACTTATGGCAATGCTTTTACTTGTCTCAGTGGCATTCTCTGGTAAATTTAATTTTAATTGCTGAGCGCTCTTAAAGTCATGCCCTTTAAGCGGCTTAGGTGTTAACTCACTTGTATCAAGCTCGGTATCATTTTCAGGGAGTGAAGCATTCGGCTGTTTACTTTTTGTATTACTGGGTAATGCTGTAAGGTCCACCATTACATACGCTTTTATCACTTTACCTGCGTATGGTTGTGCTATCTCAATCGTGTGCCTCGAAACCAAATAAATAACAACAATATGCAAACCAATTGATATACCCCACGCCTTATAGTTACCTTTCAACACATCAACTCCCTGTGAACAGTTTACTTTATGAGTATAACTGGGCAGGTTTAGTTCATTTGCAAAGGTGCATTGTCGGTCTAAAAATTATCAATAAGTTGCTTTACCACAGTACTAAATACAAAAAGCCCCAGCTAATGCCGGGGCTTTTTTTACAAAACTAACTTAATTAAAAATTAAGCTTGTTTTGGACTAGAAACAACGTCTACTAAAGTCCAAGATTTATTCTTAGAAATTGGTGCACATTCACGGATAGTAACTACGTCACCCGCTTTTGCTGTGTTGTTTTCGTCATGTACGTGTAGCTTAGTTGTACGTTTAATGAATTTCCCATAGATTGGGTGCTTCACGTAACGTGCGATTGCGATAGTGAAAGATTTTTCCATCTTGTCGCTAACTACACGGCCTTGAAGAGTACGAATTTTATCGCTCATTATTGACCTGCCTTCTGGTTAATAATTGTTTTTACACGCGCGATATCGCGACGTACTGTTCTTAGCGTGTGTGTCTGAGCTAACTGACCAGTGCTTGCTTGCATGCGCAGGTTAAACTGCTCACGAAGAAGTCCTAGAAGTTCAGCATTAAGCTCTTCTACGCTTTTGTCTTTTAGTTCGCTTGCTTTCATCACATTACCGTCCGAGTTACGAAAGTTGTTTTGAATGGCAGTTTACGAGCTGCAAGGTCGAATGCTTCACGAGCAAGCTCTTCAGAAACACCTTCCATTTCGTAAAGTACTTTACCAGGCTGAATTTCAGCAACCCAATATTCAACAGAACCTTTACCTTTACCCATACGAACTTCAAGAGGTTTTTCTGTAATCGGTTTGTCAGGGAAGACACGGATCCAGATTTTACCTTGACGTTTCACGTGACGCGTCATAGCACGACGAGCTGCTTCGATTTGACGAGCAGTCATGCGGCCACGGCCAGTAGCTTTCAATCCGAAAGTACCGAAGCTTACTTTGTTACCGTTTTGCGCTAAACCGCGGTTGCGGCCTTTGTGCATTTTACGGAATTTTGTACGTTTTGGCTGTAACATTACTCGCTACCTCTACTTAGCACTTTTCTTGGCTTTCTTTGGTGCGCGTTTAGCTGGCTTCTCTTGCTCTTGTACTAGTGGTAAACCACCAATAACTTCGCCTTTGAAGATCCAAACTTTAACACCAATGATACCATAAGTGGTTAAGGCTTCAGAAGTTGCGTAGTCGATATCAGCACGAAGAGTATGTAGAGGTACACGACCTTCACGATACCATTCTGAACGTGCGATTTCTGCGCCGCCAAGACGACCGCTAACTTCAACTTTAATCCCTTTTGAACCGATGCGCATTGCATTTTGTACCGAACGCTTCATAGCGCGACGGAACATAACACGACGCTCTAGCTGAGAGGCAATGCCGTCTGCTACTAGTTGTGCATCAAGTTCTGGCTTACGTACTTCAGAGATATTAATCTGAGCAGGTACACCAGCGATTTTAGTTACTGCTTGACGTAATTTTTCTACGTCTTCGCCTTTTTTACCGATAACAACACCCGGACGAGCCGTGTGGATTGTTACGCGGATTGATTTTGCTGGACGCTCAATAACGATTTTAGACACAGAAGCTGTTTTTAATTCCTTTGTAAGGAATGCACGAACTTTGTGATCGCCAAAAAGCTGATCAGAGAAATCTTTAGAACTCGCGTACCAGGTAGAAACCCAAGGTTTAGATATACCTAGGCGAATACCAGTAGGATGAACTTTTTGTCCCATTACTTATACTCCTAGCTATCTGAAACCATAACAGTGATATGGCTTGTACGCTTAAGGATGCGGTCTGCGCGTCCTTTAGCACGAGGCATAATACGTTTCATTGTAGGACCATCGTCCACAAAGATCGTAGTTACACGAAGCTCATCAATGTCAGCACCTTCGTTATGCTCTGCGTTAGCAATAGCAGACTCAAGTACTTTCTTAACTAATACAGCCGCTTTTTTCGGGCTGTACGCCAGGATTTCTAGTGCGCGATCGACAGGTAACCCGCGGATCTGATCTGCAACTAGACGTGCTTTTTGCGCCGAACCAGAGGCGAATTTATGTTTAGCTAATGCTTGCATTTATCTTCCCCTCTTAACGTTTCTTCGCTTTCTTATCCGCAGCATGGCCACGGTAAGTGCGAGTTGGTGCAAATTCACCTAGTTTGTGACCGATCATTTCGTCAGAAACGAAAACTGGTACGTGCTGGCGACCATTATGGACAGCAATGGTCAATCCGATCATGTTAGGTATGATCATTGAACGACGGCTCCAAGTTTTAATTGGCTTTTTCTCACCGCTTTCCAAAGCTTTCTCTACCTTCTTCAGCAAGTGTAGGTCTATAAAAGGACCCTTCTTGAGAGAGCGTGGCATGGCTATTCCTCAATATTACTTAGTACGACGACGTACTATAAATTTATCCGTACGCTTGTTCTTACGCGTCTTCGCACCCTTAGTCGGCTTACCCCATGGAGACACAGGATGACGACCACCAGAAGTACGACCTTCACCACCACCGTGTGGGTGATCAACCGGGTTCATGGCAACACCACGAACTGTCGGACGAATACCACGCCAGCGGTTTGCACCTGCTTTACCAAGTGAACGAAGCATATGCTCAGCATTGCCAACTTCACCAAGTGTAGCACGACAATCAGCTTCAACTTTACGTACTTCGCCTGAACGAAGACGTAATGTTACATACTGACCATCACGTGCAAGAATTTGAACGTAAGCACCAGCAGAACGTGCGATTTGTGCACCTTTACCTGGTTTTAATTCTACGTTGTGAACAGTCGAACCTACAGGCATATTACGCATTGGTAGTGCATTACCAGCTTTGATTGGTGCATCAACACCAGACTGGATTGCATCACCAGCTTTTAAGCCTTTAGGTGCGATAATGTAACGACGCTCACCGTCTGCATATAATACAAGAGCGATGTTTGCGCTACGATTTGGATCGTATTCTAAACGTTCAACAGTAGCTGGAATGCCATCTTTAGTACGTTTAAAATCGATTAAACGGTAATGATGTTTATGACCACCACCGATATGACGAACCGTAATACGACCATTGTTATTACGACCACCTGATTTAGAGTTTTTCTCTAAAAGTGGTGCGTATGGCTTACCCTTATGTAAATCAGAGTTAACCACTTTAACTAGGTGACGACGACCCGCAGAAGTAGGCTTACACTTTTGAAGTGCCATAATTCTATCCCCTTATTACTCGGCGCCGCCGACAAAGTCTAGCTCGCTGCCTTCTTTAAGAGTAACGTAAGCTTTCTTCCAGTCGCTACGACGACCGAAACGCATGCCAGTACGTTTTGTTTTACCCTTAACGTTAAGTGTGCGAACACCCGTTACTTCTACTTCAAAAAGCTTCTCAACTGCTGCTTTAATTTCAGCTTTAGTTGCGTCATTTACTACTTTGAAAACAATCGTGTTGTTTTCTTCAGCAGCAATTGTGCTTTTTTCAGAGATGTGTGGAGCAAGGATCACTTTTAAAAGACGTTCTTCACGGATCATGCTAGCGCCTCCTCAAGTTGCTTAACAGCAGCGGCTGTAATAAGTACCTTGTCGAAAGCAATTAAGCTTACAGGATCGATACCAGCTACATCACGCGTGTCAACCTTATAAAGGTTACGTGCTGATAAGAAAAGATTTTCATCTACTTCTTCAGTCACGATAAGTACATCTTTAAGCTCAAGCTCTTTTAGCTTAGCTACTAGATCTTTAGTTTTTGGTGCTTCAAGACCAAAACTTTCAACAACGATTAAACGCTCTTGACGAACTAGTTCAGATAGGATGCTTTTGATCGCACCACGGTACATTTTACGGTTTACTTTTTGGCTGTGGTCTTGTGGTTTAGCTGCGAAGCTAACGCCACCTGAACGCCAAATTGGACTACGGATTGTACCAGCACGTGCACGGCCAGTACCTTTTTGAGCCCATGGTTTTTTACCACCACCGCTTACTTCAGAACGTGTCTTCTGAGCACGAGTACCTTGACGAGCACCTGCTGCGTAAGCAACAACTACTTGGTGTACTAATGCTTCGTTAAACTCACGTCCAAAAGTAGCTTCAGAAACTTCAAGAGCGCCAGAAGCGTCTTTGATTGCTAATTCCATCACTAAATCTCCAGGACTTATGCTTTAACAGCTGGTTTAACGATAACGTCACCGCCGATAGATCCAGGTACTGCACCTTTCACTAAAAGCAAGTTACGCTCAGCGTCAACGCGAACTAGTTCTAAGTTTTGAGTCGTTACACGCTCAGCACCCATATGACCGGCCATTTTCTTACCTTTAAACACCTTACCAGGTGATTGGTTTTGACCGATTGAACCAGGAGCACGGTGAGATAGAGAGTTACCATGTGTAGCGTCTTGCATGCTGAAATTCCAGCGCTTAACACCACCTTGGAAACCTTTACCTTTAGAAGTACCGGTTACGTCAACCTTGTTGATTTCGTTGAATAACTCAACAGTAAGCTCTGCGCCTACTTCAAAATCGCCTTCACCACCGTTAAGGCGGAATTCCCACAGACCGCGACCCGCTTCAACGCCAGCTTTAGCGAAGTGACCCGCTGAAGCTTTGTTTACACGACTTGCTTTTTTAGTGCCTGCGGTTACTTGAAGCGCGTTATAACCGTCTGTTGCGTCAGATTTGATCTGAGCAATGCGGTTAGGTGTCGCTTCAATAACTGTCACAGGGATAGATACACCATCTTCAGTGAAGATTCGTGTCATACCCACTTTACGACCGACTAGACCTAATGCCATTTTCCTAAAACCTCTCTAATCTTCCGATTAACCCAGGCTGATTTGAACATCAACACCAGCAGCAAGATCTAAACGCATAAGCGCGTCAACAGTCTTGTCAGTTGGTTCTACGATGTCTATCAGACGTTTATGGGTGCGGATTTCGTACTGATCACGCGCATCTTTGTTTACGTGCGGTGAAGTAAGTACAGTAAAACGTTCAAAGCGTGTAGGTAGTGGGATTGGACCACGTACTTGTGCGCCAGTGCGTTTCGCAGTTTCCACGATTTCTGCCGTTGATTGGTCAATCAAACGGTGGTCAAAAGCTTTTAGGCGAATACGAATGCGTTGATTTGACATTCTTAACCTCAATATAAAGAGCATTTAAAAGAGCATAAAAA
>NZ_BADX01000022.1:0-69354 GCF_000241365.1 Pseudoalteromonas sp. BSi20480
ATTCTAAATTAAAATTTGACGCTCGTTGAGCGTAAATTCCTTAAAAAAATGTAGCCTGTTAATTATTTCCATTTGTTTGAACAATGGAATGTGTTCGATTAATTTCATTCGATATCAAAATTTAATGCACATTGTTAGCTAATATTGCGCTCTTTTAATTTTCGGGTCAATGTATTGCGACCCCAGCCTATTTTTATGGCGGCATCTTGTTTGTGACCCGAACAATTAGCAAGTGCTGTTTTAATTAAGCGTGTTTCTAGTTGTGCCTGTATGTCTGGCCAAATATTTTCTTTACCTTGTTTTAGTTCATTATTAAGCCATTGCTGAAAAGCATCCAGCCAATCACCTTCCTCTTGTATTGGTGTTACTTCAATAATTTCAGGGGGCAAATCTTGCTCTGTAACAAGCTCGCCTGGTGCCATAACCGTTAACCAACGACAGGTGTTTTCAAGTTGGCGAACATTGCCTGGCCAGTTAAATAAACGAAGTTGCTCTGTGGCTTTAGGGCTCAATACTTTGCTTTCTACTTGCAGATCTTTAGCGCTCTTATGTAAAAAGTGTTGCGCTAAGCGCTCAATATCTTCGGTGCGTTCACGTAAAGCAGGTAAACGAAGGCGTACTACATTTAAGCGATGGAATAAATCGTCCCTAAACTTACCTTGTTTAACTAAGTCTTCTAAGTTTTGATGTGTTGCGGCAATAATGCGTACATCAACTTTTATACTTTGATGACCACCAACACGGTAAAATTCTCCGTCGGCAAGTACGCGAAGTAAGCGTGTTTGCACATCTAAAGGCATATCGCCAATTTCATCTAAAAATAAAGTGCCGCCATTGGCTTGTTCAAATCGACCTTTTCGCACGGTATCGGCACCGGTGAACGCGCCTTTTTCATGGCCAAACAGCTCAGACTCAACTAATTCTTTAGGTATTGCAGCCATATTAAGTGCAATAAATTGGTTTTCTTTTCGCGGGCTGTGATTGTGAAGTGCACTTGCAACGAGCTCTTTACCTGTGCCCGACTCACCATTAATCAAAACACTCATGCTAGATGCTGAAAGTTTACCTATTGCTCTAAAGACCTCTTGCATAGCGGGTGCTTCACCAATGATGTGAGCACTTTTAGGAGGCGTTTGCTTACGTTTGGTTTTTTTTGTGGAATTTGCTCTAAATGCGCTTTCAACAAGTGCAACGGCTTCATTTAAATCGAATGGTTTAGCTAAGTACTCAAATGCCCCTTTTTGAAAGGCGTTCACTGCCGAATCTAGGTCTGAGTGCGCAGTCATTATTATTACTGGCAAGCCAGGGTTTTGTTCTGCGATGAGTTCAAGTAGGGCCATGCCATCCATACCGGGCATTTTCACATCCGATACTAAAACAGTAGGTTGACTAAACTTCAATGCATTGAGTACATCTTGCGCGTTGGCAAAGCTTTCTACATTAAAACCAGAGCGTTCAAGTGCTTTTTCAAGTACAAAACGAATTGATGCATCATCATCTACAAGCCAAACTGTTTTCATGGCAACTCCAAACATTAATCTGCAAAGGGCAGATAGATATTAAATTCAGTATGTCCAGGCCAGCTATCACATTCAATATAGCCATCGTGCTGATCAATGAGCGTCTGTGCAATCGAGAGTCCAAGCCCTGAGCCACCTTCTTTGTTGGTGATCATAGGGTAGAACAATGTTTCACGTATGCTGTGATCTATGCCTGGTCCGTTATCAGATATTTGGATCAACAAGGCTTTTTTAGGTGCCTTACCTGGACGACGGTGTTGATGATTAATACGCGTTTTTATTTTTATCTCACCACCCTCAGTAAGCGCCTGCTGAGCATTACGAACAATATTTAAAACCACTTGTTGTATTTTACTCTGATCAATAAACACATTAGGGATACTAGGATCGTAATCTTTTTTTAATTCGATATTTGAACAATTATCGAGTGTGCTTAACTTCACTACCGATTCTAACGCTTGGTGTATATTAACGTAAGATTTTTGTGGCAGTTGATTAGGCCCTAAAAGTCTATCTACTAGTTCACGTAATCTGTCTGCTTGCTCAATGATGAGCTCAGCGCATTGATTTCTTTCTTGCTGATCAACCTCATATTGCAATAATTGCGCCGCTCCGCGAATTCCACCTAAAGGATTTTTAATTTCGTGTGCCAAGCCTCTTATTAAGTTACGTGCTGCTTGGTATTGATGCATTTGATTTGAAGCTTGATCGTGCTTTATTTCATCGTCCGTTTGACGACATTCTAATAAAATATACGCAGTACCTTTAAAGTTAATTCGCCTTGAATTAACACTTACTTTGGCATGGCGAGAATCGCTAAAGACTACGTCAGCTCTGTGTTGTTGGCAATCAACGCCATCAATTAATGAAAACTGCGCGATGCGTTTTAAGTCAATTGAATGGTAATTAAAAAGGGTATCAAAGGGCTGTTCGAGTAAGCGTTTAGTGGCAAGCCCAAGTAACTCACTGGTACTGGTATTGGCATAAAAAACGGTAAAATTTTTATCGAGAAGCATAACTGCCGTTGTTTGATTTTGCCATATGGCATCAAGCAGTTCGGGGCTAAAATTTTTGTTATTAATCATGTTTGCACCATTTTAGTGCGCAGGTGTTTACAGGCCAGGTTTTATCTTAAATGAGCTGCTGCGCCTAAGTATTAAGTTTCGCTTTAATTGCTATGGATTTTGCCTTTTCTGCGCATATTAAATATACGTGGCTCGCTCACAGCGATAATTTGGTTTTTCTCGTTAAACAGTCTTAGTTGAAGCATATGTTCACCGGCTTCAACATCAGCAATTGCAAATACTGAGTTATTTATTGCAGGGCCGTTTGCTTCTCCATTAACAAGCAATTGAATGGTATAGCCTGCTTTAAAGCTCGGCATTACGCGGCTGGTGACGTATATTGTGCCGGTATTTTCATGAATGGTTTGATTGTGTTCAGGTGACGTAATGGCAATACCAAACCCTGTTTTTTTAGTATGGGATTGGCTGCTGAGAGTCGCTATATCTTTAGCGGGCATAGTTAAGCTTTGGCTAGAGAGTTTTACCTCTGTCGCACCTTTACGCGGTGTATCTGAAAACACTAAAACGCCGTTTTGATCTTTCCAAGCGTAAATTCTTTTTTCACCCGCATAACCATAATTACTTAATCCTAAAGTAATCATTAGCAATAAAATCTTACTATTCACCCTGCTACCCTGCAATTTTTATGATTGCTTAACTTTAGTGGAGTTTGATTTAATTTACCATTAAAAAAGCCCGCTAAGCGGGCTTGAGAACACACATTCTTTTACAGTGTCAAATTAACAGCTGTAGTACATTTCGAACTCAACTGGGTGAGTTGTCATGTTAAGTTTTTCAACTTCTTGACCTTTAAGTGCAATGTAAGCATCGATTAGGTCGTCAGTGAAAACACCACCTTGAGTTAAGAACTCGCGGTCAGCACTTAATGCATCTAGTGCTTCACCAAGTGAAGATGCAACTTGTGGAATTTCTGCTGCTTCTTCTGCTGGTAAGTCGTATAAATCTTTATCCATTGCATCGCCAGGGTGGATCTTGTTTTTGATACCGTCAAGGCCAGCCATAAGCATTGCTGAGAAAGCAAGGTATGGGTTAGCTGTTGGATCTGGGAAGCGTACTTCGATACGACGACCTTTCGCAGATGGTACTACTGGGATACGGATTGAAGCAGAACGGTTACGTGCAGAGTATGCAAGCATTACAGGTGCTTCAAAGCCTGGTACTAAACGTTTGTACGAGTTAGTTGATGCGTTAGCAAATGCGTTAATAGCTTTAGCATGCTTGATAATACCGCCAATGTAATAAAGCGCTTCTTCAGAAAGACCGCCGTATTTATCGCCAGCAAACAAGTTAACACCGTCTTTAGCTAAAGACTGGTGACAGTGCATACCAGAACCGTTATCACCAACAATTGGCTTAGGCATGAATGTAGCTGTTTTTCCGTACAAATGAGCCATGTTATGAATAACATATTTCATTTCTTGGATTTCATCTGCTTTTAAAACCATGCTGTTAAAACGCGTAGCAATTTCGTTTTGGCCTGCTGTTGCTACTTCGTGGTGATGTGCTTCTACTACTTGACCTAGCTCTTCAAGTACTAAACACGTAGCTGAACGCCAATCTTGTGAAGAATCTACAGGTGAACAAGGGAAGTAACCGCCTTTAACACCTGGACGGTGACCAGTGTTACCGCCTTCATAATCTTTATCTGAGTTCCATGCCGCTTCTACAGCGTCAACTTTGTACATTGAACCAGACATGTCTGATTTGTATTTAACATCGTCAAAAAGGAAGAACTCTGGCTCTGGGCCAAATAATACGGTATCAGCAATACCTGTAGAGCGCATGTAATCTTCAGCACGTTTTGCAACAGAACGCGGGTCACGCTCGTAGCCTTGAAGTGTAGAAGGCTCTACAACGTCACAACGTACGATTAATGTTGTTTCTTCAGTGAAAGGGTCAAGTTTTACTGATTCAGCAACAGGCATTAAAACCATATCTGATTCGTTTATGCCTTTCCAACCAGCAATTGAAGAACCGTCGAACATTTTACCGTCTTCGAAAAAATCTTCATCAACTTGGTGATGAGGAATAGATACATGTTGCTCTTTACCCTTTGTATCAGTAAAGCGTAAATCAATGAACTTAACGTCATTTTCTTTAATAAAATCTAAAACCGATTGTGACATGTGTCCTCCAACTATTGGGTTTTATTATTGCTGCATAATTGCTTTGGGATTTATTAAGCTGATTTTGTGCCATTTTTATAACTCTATGTTTATAGGTTAAAAAAACTTAGTTGCTACAATGTGGGGCATAAAATAGCACCACTATGGTGCGGTTAAAGTCCACTTTGGTGCAGGTTATGTGCACTATAATTTGTTGTTAATTTAATCGCTCGAAATCAGCATAACCTAAATGCAAAAGAGTGCCAAAAATATCGTATAAATAGTGTAAACTGCATTTTTGAAAAATAATGACAATTTATTTCATATAATTGTCATATATAAAACAGATACTTAGTAAAAGTATTGAGAAAGTTTTGAAATTTGTATTGGATAAACTTTCATCCATGTCATTAATGAGGGATAATATGCGCCCTTTTAAATCCTATGCTTGGACATCTCGTGAAAACGCAGATGAGTGCGTAGATCTTGCAGGATCATTGAGAATTTAATTTCTCTGAGTAAATATATGAGCATCGAACAGTTAAGAAATATAGCGATTATCGCGCACGTTGACCACGGTAAAACAACTCTGGTTGACAAACTACTTGAGCAATCAGGTACATTAGAAACACGCGGCGGTAACGAAGAGCGCGTGATGGACTCAAACGACATTGAGAAAGAACGTGGTATTACCATTTTAGCTAAAAACACAGCTATCTCTTGGAATGATTACCATATCAATATCGTAGATACCCCGGGACACGCCGATTTCGGTGGTGAAGTTGAACGCGTACTTTCGATGGCTGACTCAGTATTATTACTTGTTGATGCTCAAGAAGGTCCAATGCCACAAACGCGTTTCGTAACGCAAAAGGCATTCGCGCAAGGCTTAAAGCCAATCGTCGTTATCAATAAAATTGATAAGCCAGGTGCACGCCCAGATTGGGTTATGGATCAAATCTTTGATTTATTCGATAACCTTGGTGCAACTGATGAACAGTTAGACTTTAAAGTAATCTACGCATCAGCTATCAACGGCTGGGCAACATTAGATTTAGACGAGCCATCAGACAACATGGAACCTATGTTCAAGATGATCGTTGACGAAGTATCACCACCGGATGCAGATCCTGAAGGTGACTTCCAAATGCAAATCTCTCAGCTTGATTACAACTCGTATAAAGGTGTAATCGGTATTGGTCGTATTAAACGTGGTTCTGTTGCGACTAACCAACAAGTTACAGTTATTGGCGCTGACGGCACGACTCGTAACGGTAAAATTGGTTCAGTACAAAGCTACTTAGGCCTTGAGCGTATCGACACTGATAAAGCTTATGCTGGTAACATCGTTACTGTAACAGGTTTAGGTGAGCTTAAGATTTCTGATACGCTTTGTTGTCCTAACAACGTTGAAGCATTACCACCACTAAGTGTTGATGAGCCAACAGTTACAATGACGTTCTCTGTAAACAACTCACCGTTCTGTGGTAAAGAAGGTAAGTTTGTAACATCACGTAATATTCGTGAGCGTTTAGACAAAGAATTAGTACACAACGTAGCACTTCGTGTTGCAGATACTGACAACCCAGATAGCTTCCGCGTATCAGGTCGTGGTGAATTACACCTAGGTATCTTAATCGAGAACATGCGTCGTGAAGGTTATGAGCTTGCTGTATCTCGTCCAGAAGTAATCCTGCGAACTGTTGATGGCGTGTTAGAAGAACCGTATGAAACACTAACGATTGACTGTGAAGAAGAGCACCAAGGTTCTATCATGGAGCAAATTGGTCTTCGTAAGGGTGAACTTACTGACATGGCACCAGATGGTAAAGGCCGTATGCGTATGGACTTTATGATCCCAAGCCGTGGCTTAATCGGTTTCCAAACTGAGTTCATGACACTTACTTCGGGTTCTGGTTTACTTTACCATACGTTCGATCACTACGGTCCGCACAAAGGTGGCGAGCTAGGTGTTCGTAAGAACGGCGTAATGATTGCAAACGCAACAGGTAAAGCACTTACTAACGCATTATTTAACTTACAAGAGCGCGGCCGTTTATTCATCGGTCACGGTGTTGAAGTTTATGAAGGTATGGTTATTGGTATTCATAGCCGTGATAACGACCTAACAGTTAACGCGCTTAAAGGTAAGCAACTTACTAACGTTCGTGCATCTGGTACAGATGAAGCACAAACATTGACACCACATCTGAACTATTCACTTGAGCAAGCGCTTGAGTTTATTGCTGATGATGAGTTAGTAGAAGTTACACCTGAGAACATTCGTATTCGTAAGCGTCATTTAACTGAAAATGAGCGTAAACGTGCGGGTCGTGCTCCTAAGTAATAGCCTATTAATTTAGAAAAATGATTTCAAAAGCCGCTGTATTGCAAAATACAGCGGCTTTTTTGTTTTTAAAGCAAGAGAAGCTTTCAGTTTTTAGTTATCAATATTGAGCTCTAAAAGCGCAGCGCCTCTTGTCCTCTTTGTGAAAAATTCACTTAAAAATTTTTGTAGAAAGAAAAGAGAACGAGAAGTAAAAGAGCAAGCGCTAAAACAACTGATAGTTCAAAGCCTCTATTTTGTTGGTTTTTTTGTTGTGTTTCGCTGCGCCCAACCTATACGCTAACTTACATCACTTTTTTGGTAGTAAGGTGATTTTGCCAAATACATCTGCGTCTATAAATCCTCGGTTTCTGTCACCGTTCACTGGCTGTACTTCGTGTGACCCCATAAAGTGCTCGCGTGTTTCACTGCCATCGTTATCGCAATACGCGAGCATAAAGCCAATAACTTGTTTTTCTGTTAATTTAAGCGGTGTATTTTTTGCGCCTTGTTGATAATCATTCGGGTAGAGTTTTATCGCAACTTCCCAAGTAATGTTATAGGGTGCAGTGGTATTGCGTTTCCAGTTGCTAACTAAGTGGTCGGTATACAAGTGCGCTTTTTTATCAGGGCCGTAATCGGCAGCTTGGTTATCAAGGCCAATGTGGTACGCTAAAGCAGTGTGGTTAAATTGGTGAATCCCGCCCGATGCATCGCTATCTATAAATATTTCAAGGGCATCGTCATCCCAATATTTATAGGTAGGGTTTGGGTGTGTATCTATTAAAACGTCATCTACAATATCGGCTTGTAAGTATAAGAATTTTTCATCCCACAATAAGCGATAGCGGCCTTTAAAATCGGCTTCGTTTGAAGGCAATGTACCATCCATTAAATGTGGCATATCGTGCCAAGCAGCCTCATCCCATGCGCTTTCAGATACGCCATCAATGCTAATAGGGGTTGATGTGTATTTAACGTCTGCTGCCATTATTTGGCTGCTGATCACTATGCTCGTGGCTAAGAGTACTTTTTTCATTAATTGTTCCATTAATTAAAGTTGGCTTAGCTTGGCTTAAGTTAACATTAAAAACAATAATACATGCGCATTTTAACTAATAGCACCTGTAATGCAGCCTTTTAACGCTAGCATTAATAAGTGGGCACTTTCGCCAGACATTTTAAATGGATTAAAATCAACAGAGCCTGAAAATTTCAGATTCAGTGATTCGGTTACTCTAGATTGTGGAACATAACCCATAGACCACTTTTCAAATTCTCTTTCTGGAATTTGGGTATAGTTAAGCATAATTACATTGTGGTGACGTTTGTCGTTTAATATTTGTTGATAGGTATTATTTACTGCGGTTCTGGAGCCTTCAAGGCACTGTAAAAAGTATTCGTTACTAAAGCAAAGCATGCCGGTAACATGTGTTTTTACATTATAGGTACGAGCACTTTGTAAAATACTTTCTATATCTTTTGGGCCAAAGCCGTCTGAAATTTTGCTTGCGTAAATGAGTCGTACTAGAAACATAATAACCCCACATTGCTTAGTTAATTAAAGATAGTTCAGCTAGAGGGTTATTACGAATTATGTTGATGTATTTCAGCTGGTGGGCAATTTAAAATTTAATACTTTCACCTTCATTTAAAATATAAAGCGGCACGGGTGATTTCATTGTTTCATGCATGTGTAATAAACGTAGTAAAGCCGAATGACTACTTCGGTCGCCCATTTTCCATGATGAGTTACCGTACCCCCACGGTATCATGACTTTACAGTTAAGCTCGTGTGCGGCCTTAAGAGCATCTTCTGGGGTTGTATGGACATAACGATACCACTTGGGATTATCTTCGCTGTAGTAAGAGGCTATCGGCATTAAGCACACATCAATATCGCCATACTTTTGCTGAATATCGCTAAAGTGTTTGGAGTAGCCAGTGTCGCCTGCAAAAAATAAGGTACTGCCATTTTGTTCAAGTAGCCAGCCATTCCATAAGTCTTTATCGTTGTCTTCGTAAATAAAGGGTACTAATACACGGCTGCTAAAGTGATGCGCTGGTAGTGCATGAATGGTTAAATCATCAATTTTAGTTTTTGCATACCACGCCATTTCGCTAATATTAAGTCCTGCGTTTGGAAAGTTATCTGCCATGCCTAATGGTGCTAAGTAGCGAGGTTGATTACCTATTTCTTCTATGTCTGATTTATTAAAATGATCGTAATGAATGTGCGAATATATAACGGCATCTAGGTTTTTAAGTTCGCTTTGAGTAAGCCAATCACCAGGTTGTCTATAAAACCCAGAGGCAAGCTTAAATGCTAAATCAACGGGTGAGTCAAACTGCTCTTTTACGGGGTCGAACACTACATGCTGTCCATTTGGTGTTTGGATCATAAAGCCAGCATGGCCTAACCAGCGTATATTAAAGCCAAGGTTTAGCTGTGGCTTTAATTGCTCAGCGTTAAATGTGCAATTTTCAGCAGTGGTTTCGCATATTACATTCGGGTGTTGTGGGTAGCAGTCAGCTTCACAAGTAACCGGATAGGTTTTATCGCTCACATAAAGGTTGTGATAACGCCCTTCACGCTCACCTGATTCATGAATTGGCGTTATGCTGTCTTGCCCAGCAATTACATTTACAGTGTTTGCGCTGCAGGCGGCTAAGAAGCTTGAGGTAATAAGTAAGCACAGAGTATGTAATTTCATTTCGACTGTTGCTATTGTTTTAAAGAAGTTTAAGCTTATCAAAAGCTATTTATTAAACAATGTGTTAATCGTAACAAAAAATAATCACAAAAAAGCCCGTTAAAATTAACAGGCTTTTAGAGCTGTTATAAAAATAGCATTATTAGGCTTTGTTCATTTGCTCAATAAACTTATTTGAATCGGCGATTGACTTGTTCATGTCGTTCATCAGTATCTGAATGTCGCGTTTAAGGTTAGTAAATTCACCTTTTATAGCAGCAACTGCCTGTGCATTTAAATTATGCTTTAAGTACAAAACGTTATCTTTTAGTGATGATAGTACTGGTTCCATTTTACTTTCAGCACTGCGCATTGAACGAAGAAGCTGATCAAATTGGCGCTTAGTGGCATTAAGTTTTTTACTGCTTTCGCGTTTTAACGAAGCGCTTTTGTACTGTTCTAATTCATCGCTCCACTCGTCAAACAAGGCTTCAGCAACATCTTCTACTTTATTGATATTGGTAGTAACGTCGTCTGCGGCTTTAAGGCTTGATTCGTAATCGTCATTTAGTTGATTGTAAGCATCTTGGAGCTCACCGCCATCAAAATTAATTAGTGTAGTTAAACGCTCAAGCGCTGACTGAAACTCTTCTTGAGATTCTTCTTGTGACTCTTTGGTTTCTTCTACGCGGTCAATAAGAATGTCACGTTTGTGAACACCTACTTTTTCCATTGCAGAATAGTAAGCTGATTGACACCCAGATAATGCTAACGTTAGGGCAAGTATTGATGCGCTTAACAGTGTTTGTTTTTTCATTTGATTCCCTATTTACGTGTAAGTGCTGTAAATTCCGGTGCTGATTGTTATGATAATCAAAACTCGATAAGCACAAGTCAATTGTATGAATGATAAGCTCTCCCATTACAAACAGCAAGTTAAGTCCTTTATGCGCCAGCAACCCGGTTGGTGGATGCAATATATTAATCGTTGTATAGACGATCAAATTACAGTCAATGCTGGTTACCTTGCTTACGTAACTCTGCTTTCATTAATACCGCTTATCGCTGTAGGGGTTGCAATATTTTCAGCGTTTCCGGGGTTTGAATCGACTCGTATGGAAATAGAAAGTTTTTTGTTTACTAACTTTGTGCCGACCTCTACGGATGTGATCAGAGAGCATATTAGCTCCTTTGCAGGCAATGCCAATCAAATGACTGCAGTGGGTATAGGTTTTTTAGCCGCTGTTGCATTACTTTTAATACGCAATGTAGATGCAACACTTAATCGCATTTGGCGTATTAAGAAAAAGCGCCCAATGATGATTTCATTTGCAGTGTATTGGATGGTCTTGAGTTTAGGCCCTGTATTACTGGGCGCAAGTATTGGTGTAACTTCATACATTGTGTCGTTAGTATCGTTTGCTGATCAAGGTATTCCAGGGTTTAGTGGATTTTTATTAAAATTACTTCCCTATGGAATTTCGATGATGGGCTTCATCATGCTTTATACCTTAGTGCCAAATACACGCGTATCGTTTAGAGCCGCTGTGCCAGGGGCATTGTTTGCTGCACTTTTATTTGAGCTAACAAAAAAAGGGTTTGCACTTTATATTAGCCACTTTCCTTCATATGAGGTTATTTACGGTGCGGTAGCAACAATTCCTATTTTATTTGTGTGGGTGTATTTAGCGTGGGTAGTTGTACTTTTGGGCGCCGAATTTACGGCGTGTATTAGCCCAAATGATATTGAGGATACCCCAGAAATAGAACTGGAAGAAGAACCTAAATCAAAGGATATAAGTTAAATGCAAGGGCTAATACAGCGCGTAAAACACGCAAAGGTAGAAGTTGACAACCAGGTAATTGGGCAAATAGAGCAAGGTATTTTACTTTTGTTAGGTGTTGAAAAGGCAGACGATAATGAGGCAGCTGATAAGCTTCTACATAAAGTAAGTAATTACCGAATTTTTACCGACGAAAACGATAAAATGAATTTAAGTTTAAAAGACATGGGTGGTGAATTATTAGTTGTTTCGCAATTTACGTTAGCCGCAAATACTAAAAAAGGAATGCGTCCGAGCTTTTCATCTGCAGCGACCCCAAGCCAAGCTAACGCGCTTTACGAGTACTTTGTTGATCAAGCTAAAGCGCAAGGTATTAGTGTTGCAACCGGTGAGTTTGGTGCTGATATGCAAGTGAGTTTATGTAACGATGGACCGGTTACGTTTAACTTATCTGTTTAGGGTGTTGTTTACTAATGATCACTATATGGTTAACGTAACCTGAAATTTTATGAGGGTATACTGTATAACCAAATACATCGAATAATAGCTTTTGGAGCTGTTTTAACTGTGAGTTATGTTGCGATAAAAAGTTAATAAATAGTTTGCCGGTAGTGTTAAGTGCAGCGTGAATTTTTTCATAAAATGCGTGCTCAAATAAAAATCGGGGCGCATCTATCTGGCAGAATAAATCTAATATAACCCAATCTATATTACGCGCTGAAGTAAGTACCACCTGTGCATCATCGCATAGTAAATTTTCGTTACTGCTTAATGCAAAAAACTGCGAATAACATGCCAATATGCCTGCATTTTTTTCAACTGACGTTATATTTACTTGAGGGTGTTGCTTAAGTAAATAGTTACGAATAGCCCCACCGCCCAATCCAAGTTCAAGCACGTTATTAGGTGGTGGCAGTGTTTGCCATTGCGCTGCTAAATATTGCAAGTGAGGAAACAACAGTGTTTGTGGATTATTGACGTCGATAATGGATTGCAATGTGTTGTTTATTAATAGCCAGCGTAAATTACCATGCTCGCGAACTTGAATGTGATCGCCATTTACGTTTTGCCAATAAAGTAGCGTTCCTTCATTTTGGCTGTTTTCAATAAAATGACTGTTAATTAGGCCTGTTGAGGCATCAATGTATGTGGTCATGTTATTTAGCATAAACCAGCTTTAGTAAAGCGCAATGGGATCTGTCATTAATTTTTTACGTATTTTAAAAGCTTCACCAAAGTCGTATTTGCAGTTTTGTTAAGATGGAGTATGGTATTTGCCATCAATAGGTTGAGGCCTTTTTAAATTTTTACATGCGGCTTTTACAGCAACAGGAGTAAGTATGTTTCAGGTAAGTACCCCACAAAGTAGCGAAGATTGGCAAGCTTATTATCAATTACGCTGGCAGGTTTTACGCGCTCCTTGGGGGGAACCAAGAGGTTCTGAACAAGATGATTTAGAACAAGACGCTGAACACCGCTTTATAAAAAATAAAGAGGGTGATGTATTAGGTGTGGCTCGATTACATTTTAATAACCACGAGCAAGCTCAGGTTCGTTATATGGCTGTGGCTGAAGGTAACCGAAATCAGCATATTGGTAGTCGCCTGTTACACGATTTAGAAAAAATAGCGTGGACACAAAATGCCGATGAGCTGGTGTTATTTGCACGTGAGCGAGCGCTTGAATTTTATAAGCGTCATGGGTACGAATTAAAAGAAAAAGCGCACTTGGCATATGGTGACGTACAGCATTATAAAATGGTTAAGCAAAAACCGAGTGAGCCGGGTTGGTTCCGCCATCCAAATTGGACTCAGGTACTGCAAAATATCTGGCGAGAATCAATTCCTATTAGTGATGCAATGGGCATTAAAGTAGAAAGTTACACCGATTGGCAATTTACAACCAGCGCTGATTTAGACGCTAATTTAAATTTACATAACACCATGTTTGCTGGTTCTATTTATAGTTTAGCGACATTAACTGGCTGGGGTGCAACGTATTTGGCGCTCAAAGAAGCGGGACTTGAAGGTAGCATAGTTTTAGCCGATGCGAGTATTAAGTACCTGAAACCACTCAATACAGATCCGCGCGGTTGTGTAGATTTACAAGCGTGTAAAGGCAAATTAAGCGATTTAGAAGCCGATGGTAAAACAAGTTATGTGGTACCGGTAATCATTTATGATGGTGACAACGTAGTTGCTGAGTTTGAAGGTGTTTTTGCCGTAAAAAAATAACGAGTAATTTTTAATTGAAAAAAAGCCAAGCACTTAATAATTAATGCTTGGCTTTTTTATAAGCTGATATTACAACAAATCAGTTAATAATATACCCACACCAATACGCTCAACGTCGGCGTTATAATCTATTAGGCTTTCACCGTAGCCGTTAAAGTATTGCGCGTAGCCACGAACGCGGCCCCACAAAGGAAATGACCAATCAAGCTGAAGTGCACCACGATTGTCTGAATTTAAATTATTGCGAGTCATAAAGCTAAATTCATGGTCGTGATAACGATAAGCACCGCTAAATTCAAAGTACCCCATGTATTTGTAAATATCAGGGTTATCATCACCTTTTGCATCTAGCAGGTTTTCTTTTTCGTCTTCAGCTATGCGATACCAAGGTTTAAAGCTAAAAACAAAGCCTCGGTTTTCCCATATGAAGTCGGCGTAAATACGGTTCCACGAACGTGAGTTTGGTTGGCTTCGACCATTTGACTGGTGTGAAATACCTAACACAATAGCCATTTCATCGCCCCAAAGTACGTTTTTTGGATCCAGATAATTTATCCAAAAAATTTCAGGTTCGTAGTTGGTTTCACGAAATGGCGATGAAATTTCTGAGTTATAAATTTGCCAATACGATTGCAGCGTAAAACCAAAATACAAGGCTTGGTCTTCGTCAGAAAATTCGTCAAACAAGGGAACCTTGATTGAAAGTTGATATTTTGCTTCTAAGTTATCGAGCGTATCACCATCTTGTTCATCGGTGAGCTCATCAAAACGGTCAAAAGGGCGATCGTTAGGATGCGATACGTATGATAATGGCAATATGTAATTACGTTTGTGGGGGGTGATTACATTACGATTTTTTTTACCAACCTCTTCACGTGCTTGGCGTTTATCGAGTGCGGTCAGTTGTTTGTTTTCTTCCAGTGCAGAGCATTTTTTACGAAGCTCATCGAGTGTTTGCTTGCCATCGCCCCCAATCACTTCATTCAAAATACATTGCTTGACGAGTTCTATACTGCTGTCTTGCTCGTTTGTTTGTACTTCGTCTTGCGCAAATGCTGCGGTACTTAGTAAAGCTGAAAGGGTGATCCAGTGGCGCCAGCTCATTGTAATTCCTTGTGAGTATTGGGTAGGTTGTGATTTATTTTATTATAACGCTTTTTACATTAGGTACAGTGAACTTTTACTGAACTATTCACATTACGTTAAAAGCGGTACTAACAGATCAAAAGAAAAGCGGCCAAAGCCGCTTTATCTAATGTACATTAACTTAGGAGATTAATGTACTCTCACGCAATGAGAAGGGTGAGCTATAGCTCAAATACGTTTGTAAAAAATTTATACAACTCAGTGCCTTGATTTACGCTTGCTGAGGCAAAGTGCAAAATAGCGATAGCATCGCAATCAAGAGTCAGCGTTTGTAATGGTTGTTCACTTAGGTAGCGTTCCATACGTAAAATATGTGCGATGGGCTCGCCTGCTTTAATATGACCACCAAGTGGTGCTATATATTCAACCATGCCGCCAATAGGCGCGTAATAGGCAAAGTAGTCATCTAGGTTACACGCATAGCGAGTTATATTAGCTGGTTTATGCAGTGCATCTACTAATACGTTCTTATGATTTAGGTAGCATAATATGCTCTTTGCATCGTTGAGTGCTTCTTTTAAATCTATTTTTTCTTGGCTACCTAGCTCAACTGTAAAGGCTTCTACCTGCACGTTGAACGAACGCCCTTGCGCGCTAAGTGCATTGCTTAAGTGCCACCATGGGCAAAAGCTAGCTTCATCCATAGCGCCATCAAAGTCGCTTGGGATCAGCAGTACATGTTCAATATTAAAATAACGAGCACTGTCTGTTGCATAGGTTGGGCAATATAAATGCTTACTTGAAATAGGGCCTGTGTGTAAATCGAGTACTATGTCGGCTTGGTGCGCAAGCTTTTGCAAATTAAGCGCAATGCGTTTACCGGTATTAAGTAAATATGCGGGGCCGTTAAGTTTGGCATCTATTTCATCAATTAGGGCAGCTTTAAAATTACTTTTTAAAGCTGCATCGTCGTACTGACTATGCTCGTGTGCAAACTGGGTAACTAAATCACTATTGTAGTGATACATACGGTTCCAGTTAGTGCCCGTAATAGGGTCGAATCGGCCAAGGGTAAATTCCCCTGATTTTTGATTACAACCTATAGGGTTAGCATAAGGTACTAAGGTAATGTCGCCTTTTAAATTGAGCTGTTTCAACTGCTCTAGCAGCTGAAAAATAACCGCGTTACCTTGTACCTCGGCGCCATGCATATTGGCTTGAATATACACGCTTGGACCTGTGCGGTCGCCTTTTAAGCGATACACAGGGATAGTGAGAGGCAAGCCGTTAGCTACTTCCCCTACTACAATGTTTTCTTGGCTAATGGGTGTTGTTATGCTCATGTTTATTACCTTAAGTAGTGACTGGCATCTTCTGCTTGGCGCACACAGGTGAGCTCGCCATTTTGTAACACGTATTCTGCAGCTAGTTCATGGCATAAAAAATAGGGCATGCTTTCGGTAAAGCCATAGGCGCCACATTGGCTAAACACCAGCCAGTCTTGCTCGTTTAAATCGCTTGGTAGGGTATGCTCGCCTAAGCAATCAAGGGCAGTACATAATGGGCCATATAGGCTCATTGCTTGTTCTGGCGCCGTTGATTCGCGCAATAACGCCGCAGGAAAATCTTGGCTTGTAACAGCAGGGCGCAATAAGTGGTTAATACCACCGGTTAAAATAACTTGCTGTTGGCCGTAGTTTTGTTTGCACTCTACTACGGGGTTAGCATAATGCCCGCATTCACCTACAGCGTAACGACCAAGCTCCATCCAAAGCTCGTCTACACCTGCATCTTTTTTAATTTTAGCAAGCGCGGCTATAAGGCCATCCCACTCAAGTGTTTCTTCGTTTGGGGTGTAAGGAATACCTAAACCGCCGCCTAAATCTAAAATTTTAAGGTTTATATTTAAGTTATTAGCCAAGGTGGTAAGCGGTGCAATCATTTGCGACCACAGCTCGCTTAGCTTTTGCGTGCTGAGCATGTTGCCCCACTGAAAAATATGCAGGCCATCAAAATTAAGTGCTGGGTAATCGCCAGTATTGAGCGCTTGCCATTCATCGCAGCCAAGCCCAAACGGAGTTAGGCTGTCGCCACCTAGTGGGTTTTTTTCACCTTCAGGCCAACGCAGTTGCACACGCAATAATACTTGCAGCTGCGTATTTTGCAGCTGCGCTTGCTGGTGTAACCAACGTACTTGATTGAGGCTTTCGGCAACAAATATGCGTACGCCGCGCTCGATAAAGTGTTTAATTTGTTTAGGGCTCTTTGCAGGCCCTGTGTTGAGCACGCGCTGCGAACTAATACCTTGTGCAAGGACTTGTTCAAGTTCACCTTTACTTGCTACGTCAAAGTTAAAGCCTGCGCTATCTAAGCTTTGAATAACCTTAGACAGCGGGTTCGCTTTTACTGCATACCAAAGTTTTACATCGGTTTGCGCAACTAAGTGCGCAAGGTGTGCGTTTAGTTTATCTAGGTCGTAAACAAAAAAAGGTGTATCAAGTTGCTGTGTAAGCGTATTAACAGCGGTTTTGATTGGCGTGCTCAAAAAGCTCATTATCGTAAAACCTCTTCTAGCAATAATGATGCATCGCTTTGTTCGTCGCGGTATTTAACAATTAACGCACACGACATGCTTAAGCCTTGCTCTCGTGCCCATTCGTTAGATGCCGGGCGAGAGCCAGGTATTACAATTGCGTATTCTGGAATTGGCTCGCCTTTATCTAGCTGGCGCTCGTTTACGCAGTCGTATACCGGAATGGTTGCAGATAAACGCACGCCTGGTGCCAGTACCGCGCCTTTTTTAACCACTACGCCTTCAACAATGACACAACCAGCGCCAATAAACGCATCGTCCTCAACTACAACTGGGCTTGCACCAATTGGCTCAAGTACACCACCAAGTTGCACGGCTGCGCTTAAATGCACATTTTTACCAACTTGTGCACACGAACCCACTAATGCGTGGCTATCAACCATAGTGCCTTCGTCGATGTATGCGCCAATATTTACGTACGCTGGTGGCATAATAATAGTGCCTTTAGCTACGTAGGCACCACGACGAACGCTTGAACCACCTGGTACCATACGCACGCCGTCGTCAGTGCTAAACTCTTGCGGTGCAAGGTTGTGCTTGTCAACAAACCCGCCTGCAAACTCGGTGTTAGTGCCATTTTTAAAGGCTTCTAAAATGCCTTGTTTTACTTCTACGTTAGCTTCCCATTGGCCGCTTTCGTTTTGTGATGCTGCGCGTACTGCGCCCGATTCTAAATTATTAAGTAGTTCTAACCAGCTCATTATAAAAACCTGTATTTAATGCCAAGATAAAATGGTGTCGTTTGCAGTGGTAATGCAATCGGTTTGCGTTAACTCAAGATGCGTTAAAGGCGGGCGCAACAACGGGCTACTTAAGCGGCCTTGTTGGTGCATTAACACTTTAACAGGAATAGGGTTTGCTACAGCAAATAGGCTATTAATAGCGCGAGTCCACTGAGCAAATAAATTGGGGTGTTGACCGCTTAGGCTACGTTTTACAAACTCGTGCGTTTGTTTTGGCCATGCGTTTGCCGCAACCGATACTAAGCCTTTTGCGCCAGCTTGTGCGAAATAGGGCATAAGTGCATCGTCGCCACTGTATAGCGCTAAATTAGGCGCGGCTTGTCGGTATGCTTCAAATTGGGTGATGTTGCCACTGGCTTCTTTTAAGGCCCACAGTTTTGGGTGCGCTTTTAAGTTTTCAATGGTTTCGATAGGAATGCTTACACCGCTGCGCCCAGGTACGTTGTACAACATACACGGATGCGCGCTTTCGTTTAATAAGCTTTCGTACCAAAGAGTTTGACCTACAGCTCCTGGTTTTGCATAAAGAGGCGAGCCTAATAAGAAGCTGTGAATAGGTAATTGGTTACAGTAGCTAACCCATTCTTTTTGTTGAGCTAAATTACTACCACCAACAGCAACCATAAGCGGTACACTGGGTTTTAATTGGCACACATGCTCAACAATCGCTTGTTGCTCTTTAAGCGTAAGGGCTAAGCCTTCACCTGTACTACCGAGCAGTAAAATACCGTTGTGTGCTGCTTCTTGTTCGCTAACAAGTGTTGTGAGCGTGTCGTAGTCAACATTACCTTGTTGATCAAACGGCGTAACAAGCGCTGTCCACAGTGCGTAGTCGTCTAAATTGAAATTATTGATCATCTCTTACGAACCTATAAGGTGTTCGAGATATTAAAGGGGCTGTATGATGTGAGCCGCATTAACGTCGTTCGAACAGTATTCGAAGAGCGAATGGGCTTAAAATAATAGGGCGCACGGCCTTATTATTTAAGACCAGAAGCTCTCCACCAAACTAATAAGCTGTTTTAAAACAGCTATTGGTGACAGTCGCTAGGATTCAACCTAGTCGCCCGAAGTAATTGCTTCGCAAAAGCGTTTACCTCTCGGCGGTATTCCCCTGACGTATGCTCACTGGAGTTTGCGCTCCTAACATACGCTACCTGAATAACGCACCTCTTCTAGCCCTTTGTATTTTGTTTAACCGCAAAAGGTTTAACAAAATACAATTTAAATAGGGTAATTGCGGCGATTAAAACATTTTAGCCGTCTAGGTGTCAAGTTGCAGGATACAGATTAGTTCATCGAAAATGTGGGTGGTTACGTATTGGCTGCTTTTCTCGTAAACTAACCCTATGAGCAGCGAGGTATTTAATAAGTATGGAAAAATTTAGCGATATTTATAAGCGAGCAGTAGAGCGAAAAGGCTCTGAAAAAATGCTTAAGTTATTACTCGCAAAACCCTTATCTAAAAAAGCATTAAGCACGTTAAGTGACGACGATTGGCTTGAAGAATTTACCCGAAAAGTTTTTCAAAGTGGTTTTTACTGGTCGGTAATAAACAGCAAATGGCCGGGCTTTAGAGAGGTTTTTTGGGAATTCAGCGTTGATAAGCTATTAATGATGCCGCCCGATATGCTCGAGCAAAAAGCGAGTGATGAGCGTATTATTCGTAATTATAAAAAAGTGAAAACAATTCCTGAAAATGCCTACATGATCCACGAAATAGCACAGGAATATGGCAGTTTTAGCAAGTTTATTGCCCAGTGGCCAACAGATAATATTATTGGTTTATGGGCGCATTTAAAAAAACACGGTGCCCGATTAGGCGGTAATACAGGCCCTTATGCCTTAAGAGCACTTGGCAAAGACACTTTTTTACTTTCGCGAGATGTAGAGAGTTACCTAAGGGCACATAAAATTATTGATGGTGGGCTGCAAACTAAAAAATCACTCACTGCTGCGCAGGCATTTTTTAACGAAATGCAAAAGCAAAGTGGTTTAAGTATGCAAGAGCTAAGTTTAATTGTGGCCTATGGTGTGGGTGACAATCGCGTAGGTATACGTCAACAGTCAGGAAATTAACCATGAAACTAGTGCCGAGATACACAGACATAGCAGATAATTTCGCAATAGAAGATCAACCATCAAGCGTTGCAGCTCCGCAACTGCTTTTGTGGAACGAAGCGTTAGCACAGCAGTTTAATATAGGTGTTGAGCCGCAGCTGCGTCCTAGTACCTTTGCAGGCAATGAATCACAGCAAATAAAGTCGGTAGCGCTTGGTTATTCTGGGCACCAGTTTGGTCACTTTTCGCCGCGTTTGGGTGATGGGCGAGCGCATTTGCTTGGTGCTATAAATGACGATAAAAACCAGCTGTGGGACATTCAGTTAAAGGGCTCAGGCGCTACCCCGTATTCTAGAGGTGGCGATGGGCGATGTGCATTAGGCCCTGCTATTCGTGAATACGTAATGAGTGAAGCTATGCACGCATTAGGTATTCCCACTACTCGTTGTTTGGCTGTGGTTGGTACCGGCGAAGCGGTTTACCGTAATCCGCCTCAACCAGGGGCTGTTGTTACTCGCCTAGCAAGCAGCCATATTCGTGTTGGCTCGTTTCAATACTTAGCAACCCAAGGCGATGCTGAGGGATTAAAAAAATTAGCTGATTTAGCCATTGAACGCCATTACCCTGAAATAACGAGTGAAGGCCCTGAGCGGTATATCGCTTTTTTGACAGCAGTCATTAGCAATCAAGTGAACTTGATTATTAATTGGATGCGCGTTGGGTTTGTTCATGGCGTTATGAACACCGATAACACGCTCGTAAGTGGCGAAACTATAGATTATGGCCCGTGTGCAATGATGGATAGCTTTGATTTTGACACCGTATTTAGCTCTATAGACAAGCAAGGCCGCTACTCTTTTGGTAATCAGCCAAATATGGCGAGTTGGAATTGTGCTCGCTTAGCTGAAAGCCTTATCCCATTAATTAGCGATGATGAAGAAAAAGCTGTGTCATTACTTACTCCAGTTATACATCATTTTTCAGAGCAATTTAATACTCAATTTACAGTAATGTGGAGCAAAAAATTAGGCCTGGCTGGTGCAAAAGAGGGCGACAAAGAGCTTGTTTCTGAGCTACTAACATTATTGCAAGCACATCATCTTGATTACACCAATACTTTTGATGCACTGACGGAGTTTGTGAATGGCAATGCAACTATTCCAAAAGAATTAATTGAGTGGGCGAATAAGTGGCAAAGCCGAACAAGTAACGATAGCTACAAAACCATGCGAACAGCCAATCCACGTATAATTCCGCGAAATCATATAATTGAAACAATATTAGCTGAATATAATGAGCTTGGTTCAAGTAAACTGATGAGCCGTTTTGTAAAAGTAGCTAATAAACCGTACCTGTTCAGCGATGATATAGCCGAATTTCAAGAGGTACCGTCAAATGATACCGACTATAAAACTTTTTGTGGTACTTAAGTGTTGTAAAAATAGATAAGTTAATGATTATAAATAACGATATTTTAGCACAGAGATGTTCATTGATTGAGCAAAGCAAATTCCGGTGTTACTATCTAAACATAAAGATAAGTTAGTTTCATTGTGAGCAAGAACAATTGATTGAGTTGTCTTTGTGTCTTCTGCAGATTATCGATTTATATGATCAACTAGTTGGTTTCTAGCTAGGTAAAGTTTTAAATTTCACCTAAACTGATCTGTTGGATATCGTTATATCGCATTGAAAAAAATTATAAACTTTATTTTTCGTTAAGTATTGATTAACAAAAGTTGAGTTAGTCTGTATAAAACTCAGTGAGCTAGTACTTAATTAGCCACAATTTATTAGTTGTTAAAATGGGAAGAAAACAATGAAATTAAAATCACTAACTATTGCAATTGCGTTAGCTGCAACTAGCGTATCTACATTTGCTGCTGACAAGCAAGAAGGTTTCTACATTGGCGCATTTGGCGACTACTATGATGCGTCTTGGGAAAATATGAGCGCACAGGCTGGTCTTGACGTAAACGAGTCAACTGGCTTTGGTCTTGAAGCGGGTTACCGCTTCAGCGATTTTTGGAGTGCTCGTTTAGAGTATGCAGATCTTGATTTCAATGCATTCGACAAAGCCGCTGGTAACCGTAACAACATCGACGGTAGCCGTTTTGGTATTGATGCGCTTTACCATTTAGATGGCGGTCCTTTCTACGGTTTAGTTGGTATTAAATCAATGGACGTTGTTGATGACAACACGTTCTTAAATGCAGGTGTTGGTTACAGACACTTCATTACTGACAACTTATTCGCTAACGTTGAAACTGCTGTATATCAAGGTATTGATAAAGGTTACACAGATGTTGGCGCTAAATTAGGTATTAACTATTTCTTTGGACAAAACACTATGCCTGCTGAGCCGGTACAGCCTGCGCCAGAGGTTGTTGAAGTTATGGTTGAGCCAGTAGACAGCGACAATGATAATATTTTAGATGCTGATGACAAGTGTCCTAATACACCAATGACAGATGCTGTTGATGGTACTGGTTGTACTTTATATGAAGATAAAGAAGTAACTGTGAGCTTATTAGTAACGTTCCCTAACGACAAAGCTGCTGTATCACAGCGTTACTTAGACGACATCGATCAAGTTGCATCTTTCTTAAAAGATTACCCAGATACAACAGTGCTTTTAGAAGGTCATACTTCAGCAGTAGGTAAAGCGACTTACAACAAAATGCTATCTAAAAAGCGTGCTGATTCGGTAGCTAAGCAATTAATAGCTGACGGTATTGCATCTGACCGCATTACTACGGTAGGTTTAGGTGAAGAGCGCCTTAAAAATGAAGCTAACACAGCCGCTGCACACGCAGAGAATCGTCGTGTTGAAGCGCACATCAAAACAATCAAAACAGTAAAAGTTTTACGTTAATAGATTATTTTGATTATAAAAACCCAGCTTATGCTGGGTTTTTTTATGGCCGCTATTTATGCTTGTCTACCTAAATAGTAATGATTATTACTTAACAAGTATTCATGGAAATAGAATTTCCCGTAACTACTATTCATAGTGTTTATAGTCGGTATAATCAGTTGTGTAACTGGATGGATTTTCATCTATCTATAAAAGCTTTATAATTACGCGTTAGAATACTATAAGTATTGGGTAACAAGTGCGCATGAAGCGCTACCGAATACTTTCACGTCACCAAGAGGGCAATATTGTGCTACAAGAATATCGTAAACACGTAGAAGAACGTGCCGCGTTAGGTATCGTACCAGCGCCATTAGATGCTCAGCAAACTGCTGATCTTATTGAATTAATAAAAACCCCACCGGCAGGTGAAGAAGAATTCATTTTAGATTTATTAATCAATCGTGTACCACCAGGTGTTGATGACGCTGCTTACATCAAAGCAGGCTTCCTAGCCGCTGTTGCTAAAGGTGAAGCGACTACTTCTCTTATCTCTAAAGAAAAAGCAGCTGAATTATTAGGAACAATGCTAGGCGGATACAACATCGCGCCAATGATTGACCTACTTGATGACGAATCATTAGCGCCAATCGTAGTAAAAGGCCTTTCAAACACATTACTTATGTTTGATGCTTTCTACGACGTAGAAGAGAAAGCCAAAGCGGGCAATGCGTTTGCTAAGCAAATTATCGAATCTTGGGCTGCAGCTGAATGGTTTACAAATAAGCCAGCAGTAGCTGAAAAAATCTCTGTTACTGTATTTAAAGTAACGGGTGAAACAAACACCGATGACTTATCACCTGCACCAGATGCATGGTCACGTCCTGATATCCCACTTCATGCTTTGGCAATGCTAAAAAATGAGCGTGATGGCATAAACCCAGATAAAGCAGGTGAAGTAGGTCCTATCGTTCAGCTTGAAGAACTAAAAACTAAAGGCTTACCACTTGCTTATGTAGGTGACGTTGTAGGTACTGGTTCTTCTCGTAAGTCAGCTACTAACTCTGTGCTTTGGTTTATGGGCGATGATATCCCATTTGTACCAAATAAACGTGTTGGTGGTGTATGTTTAGGTAACAAAATTGCACCTATCTTCTTTAACACAATGGAAGATTCTGGCGCATTACCAATCGAGTTAAATGTTGACGAGTTCAACATGGGTGACCAAATCGACATCTACCCATACGAAGGTGTTGTTAAACGCCATGGTACTGATGATGTTATCTCTACTTTCGAACTTAAATCAGATGTAATCCTTGATGAAGTTCGTGCTGGTGGTCGTATTCCACTTATCATTGGTCGTGGTTTAACAGACAAAGCACGTACATCTTTAGGTTTAGGTGCTACTGATGTATTTAAAGTACCAGCAGTGACTGAAGAGTCAGACAAAGGCTTTACACTAGCGCAAAAAATGGTTGGTAAAGCATGTAACGTAGCCGGTATTCGCCCAGGCCAATACTGTGAGCCTAAAATGACTACTGTAGGTTCGCAAGATACTACTGGTCCTATGACACGTGATGAACTTAAAGACTTAGCATGTTTAGGTTTCTCTGCAGATTTAACAATGCAGTCATTCTGTCATACCTCTGCTTACCCTAAACCAATTGACGTAAACACGCACCATACGCTTCCTGATTTCATAATGAACCGTGGCGGTGTTTCACTTCGTCCAGGTGATGGTGTAATTCACTCGTGGTTAAACCGTATGTTATTACCAGATACCGTAGGTACTGGTGGTGATTCACATACTCGTTTCCCATTAGGTATTTCGTTCCCAGCGGGTTCAGGTGCAGTAGCATTCGCAGCAGCAACAGGTGTTATGCCACTTGATATGCCTGAGTCTATTTTGGTTCGCTTTAAAGGTGAAATGCAGCCAGGTATCACATTACGTGATCTTGTTCATGCAATTCCTTACTACGGTATCAAAGAAGGCTTATTAACGGTTGAGAAGAAAGGTAAAATCAACGAATTCTCTGGCCGTGTACTAGAAATTGAAGGTGTTGAGCACTTAACTGTTGAGCAAGCATTTGAACTATCAGATGCATCAGCAGAACGTTCAGCTGCAGGTTGTACTGTTAAGCTTTCTAAAGAGTCTATCTCTGAGTACCTTGAGTCTAACATTGTTATGCTTAAGTGGATGATCTCTGAAGGTTACGGCGATGTTCGTACAATCGAGCGTCGTATTACTGCAATGCAAGATTGGTTGGCTAACCCAGAACTTATGGAAGCTGACGCGGATGCAGAATACAAGCACGTACTTGAAATCGACCTAGCTGATATTAAAGAGCCGGTACTTTGTGCTCCGAATGACCCAGATGATGCGCGTTTACTATCTGACGTTACAGGCGAGAAAATCGATGAAGTATTTATCGGTTCTTGTATGACTAATATTGGTCATTTCCGTGCCGCAGGTAAATTATTAGATGGCTTTACTGGTCGTATTCCAACACAACTTTGGGTTGCTCCACCAACGAAGATGGATAAAGACCAACTTACAGACGAAGGTTACTACGGTATCTTTGGTCGTGTAGGTGCACGTATTGAAACTCCAGGGTGTTCACTGTGTATGGGTAACCAAGCACGCGTTGCAGATAAAGCAACGGTTGTTTCTACCTCAACACGTAACTTCCCTAACCGTTTAGGTACAGGCGCAAACGTATTCTTAGCATCAGCAGAACTTGCTGCAGTGGCGGCAATTTTAGGTAAATTACCTACTCCGGCTGAGTACCAGGAATATGCAGCGAAAATCAATGCAACGGCAGCAGATACTTACCGTTACTTGAACTTCCACCGTATGCCTCAGTACACTAAAAAAGCAGACAACGTAATTATTCAGCAAGCTGTTTAATTTATAGAGTTTGAATAAAAAACCCGCTTCGGCGGGTTTTTTTATTGTTTAAATATAATTTAGATTATTCATGCTTTAATAGCCTTATACTGAATTAAAATTAAGTATTTTTCACATTTAAGTTGGATAATAAAGCAATAATTCCTCGCAACATGCATTAAAATCTCTTTTAATATTCTCATTATTTTAGGCGAGATTTCATGACTGCATTAAACAACCAGAATTTACTGCAACTTCGTTTTATTAACCAAGCAAATATTGATTTGGTTAAGCCTTCTTTTGATAACCTACCTGCAAATCCATATGCAGATGGCGAATTTCGTAAGCGTCGTTATTCAGTAATTAAATTTCAAAATGGTAAGCTAAAATTGCAAGCTGCCAAAGCATTTGTTCAAGACGATTCGATTAATACGTTTCAAGGTAACGTTGAACGTACTTACGAAAATTTAGAGCAAAGCCTACTTGAATCAGATGGCATGAAAAGTATTGTCAGTGAGTTTTGCCAGCTTACCGGTATTGATGAAGATCGCGATATTGAAATACATCAATTTAGAATGTTAGCCATTGATAGCGATACGCCAGCAGCGCCTGAAGGCGTGCATCAAGATGGTTTTGATCATGTATGTATATGCGGTGTTTCGCACGAAAACTTAGAAGGTGGCGAGTTACTTGTATACGAAAACAAACAAGCTGAGCCATGTTTCAAAATGGAAATTAAAGACGGCATGTTTGCGCTAATAAACGACCGTCAAGTGTGGCATAACGCCACACCAATGAACAAAGTTGATGCCAGCAAACCAGGTTACCTGGATTGCTTTGTACTTACCTCTTAAGGAATGCTCATGAATATAGCGCAATTACGTGAGCAGTTTCCGGCATTAATGCAAAGTGTTGATGGTAAATCGCCGATATTTTTAGACGGCCCTGGTGGCTCTCAAGTGCCGCAGTCAGTGCTTAATGCAATGTCTGCTTATTTAGGACACTACAATTCAAACCTAGGTGGTGCGTTTTTTTCAAGCGATAAAACTGTTGAGCTAATGGCAAATGCACGCCAAGCTGCAGCAGATTTACTTAATGCGCAAAGTGCTCAAAATATTGTGTTTGGCCCAAACATGACAAGCCTTACCTTTAGCTTTAGCCGAGCTATTTCGCGCGATTGGCAAGCCGGTGATGAGATCATTGTAACTAACGCCGATCACTTCTCAAACGTGTCATCATGGCAGCAAGCCGCAGAAGATAAAGGCGTTAAGGTTAATACTGCCTTGATTAATGAAGCCGATTGCAGCCTAGATATGACGCAGTTTGAAAGCTTATTAAACAGCAAGACTAAGTTGGTGGCTGTTACCTATGCTTCAAATACTACAGGCTCAATTAACGATATTGAACGCATTATAGAGCTAGCTCATGCTGTAGGCGCTCTTGTGTATGTTGATGCGGTACATTATGCGCCGCACGAGCTTATTGATGTACAAGCCCTTGATTGCGACTTTTTAGCCTGCTCAGCGTATAAGTTTTTTGGCCCACACTTAGGGATGGTGTACGGTAAAAAAGAGCATCTTGAAGGTTTTACGCCTTACAAAGTAGAGCCTGCTAAAGATGTAGCGCCGGGACGTTGGGAAACAGGTACCCAAAGCTTTGAAGCAATGGCAGGCTTTATTGCCGCTGTTGATTACATTGCTGCAATTAGCGAGCTTGATGATGGCCATACACGCCGTGAAAAGCTAACAGCTGCGTTTGCTAAAACTAAACAGCACGAGATGGCGCTCAGTGAACACTTTTTAACGCGCTTAGTTAATTACCCTCGTATAAAGTTGTACGGTATTGATGACTTTGATCGATTAAACGAACGTACCCCTACGTTTGCTTTAACATTTGAAGGTGTAGAGCCACGCGCCGTTTCAGAGTTTTTAGGCAAACAGCATATATGTGTGTGGGATGGACATTTTTACGCGCAAGGTTTGTGTAAGCAATTAAACGTGCTTGATACAGGCGGTGTAGTACGTATTGGTTGTATGCATTACAACACAGTCGAAGAGCTTGATAAGCTGTTTGATATGTTTGACGAGCTACTTGGTTAAATAGGCCGTCTGCTAAATATATAAATAAGCCATAAGTGTTACTTATGGCTTATTTATTGGTTTAGCTTTTAGGTGCACCATATATTTGCTCTGCACGGTTAAATAGCACCCACGAGGTTAAAATATACTTATCGTTTGATACTGGCTTATTACCCCTATGTGTATGCGTAAAGTAGCCAGGCGCTATCACCATGGTGCCTTTTTTAGGGGCTATTTTACGGTTTTGATAATAAAACTCCGTTTCTCCACCTTCCTCGACATCGTTTAAGTAAAACATAAATAAAAGTACACGATGCAGGGCTTCATTGTGTTGTAACTGAGGATACACTTCGCTGTGCCAGTAAGGATAACCCCCTTTATTTACCTCGTATTTCTGCGCTTGGATATTACCTAATCTAAATATTTGCTGCACAAGGACAGGGAGCTGTGGCTTACCCACTTCATCAAAATTTTCTTGAGTTAAGTCTACTACTTCCCCCGTTTTTGGATGATAAACCTTTAAGCCAAATGCGCCAATCATCATAAAAATATGTTCTTCAATATAGTTAAAAACATGTTGTGCAGTCGTTTGTTGTATATGTTTTAATTGCTCTGCGTATTCGGGGTGACTATTTAGGTGCAGGTCGTGACTGTCTTTTTTCTTTAAATCAACACCGCCTGAAGTAACCCCTTGTTTTACATGCGGGCTTTGCGTGAACGTATTAATAAAGTTATCGCAAAAATCATCGCTCAATGCGTTTTCATAAACGCGAATAAAGTCCGTCATGGTTTACCTTTGTATAATTATTTTTGGATTAATATGTTTATTGAAAAAGTGATACCGCGCTTTAGCGAAACAGATGCACTCGGACACATCAACAATACCGTACTCCCCGTGTGGTTTGAAGCCGCTCGCGTCCCTATTTTTAAATTTTTTACGCCAGACTTAAACCCACATGACTGGAAACTAATCATTGCCAAAATAGAAGTGTCGTTTGTGGGGGAGTTATTTTACGGCCACGAGATCACGATTAAAACGTCTGTAGATCACATAGGAAAAAGCTCTTTTGTACTCAAGCAAGAGGCATTTCAGCATGATAAATGCTGTGCAATTGGAAAGGTTGTAATGGTCAGATATAACTTTGCTGAAAGAGCTAAGCAAGCTTTGAGCACTGAAGAAAAAGCAGCACTTGAGAAGCATATGGCTTAATTTACAAACCGATACTGCGGTGTTACGCACATTTCAACTTAGCCAATTATAAAAAGGTAGTCAGTATTAACGTTAAATAAATAGCGCAATTGTAAATTTTATTAAAAAATTTAACGTTTTTTAATTGAGTTACCAATATGAGTTATATACTATTTATAATATATATAGCTGCCTTATCTAACTAATATAGTTTTCTAGGTAACTTTTGAGGAATGTGCGTGACGATGACAACCATTGATGAACCAATGCGGGTTATACAGCTTAGTGACTCTAAGAATCTAACTGCCGAAATATTGCCATTTGGTGCAATAATTAAAAGCATTAAATTTAAAAACCAAGAAATGACGCTTAGCGTCGACGATCCTCAGTACTATCTTGAAAACCCATTTTATTTAGGCGCTACAGTAGGTCGATACGCTAATCGTATCGCTGAAGGGCGTTTTAACTTATCTGGCTCGCAGTATCAACTGGAAGCAAATAACGGCCCTAATAGCCTACACGGCGGCGTTAAAGGCTTTAATAAAGTACTTTGGCAAGTAACCAAACAAACCGACAGTGAGGTTGAGCTTTATTATTGCTCAGTGGATGGCGAAGAGGGTTTTCCTGGAGAGTTAAAAATATGGCAAACCATTACTGCAGAAAATGGGCAGCTTCTACTTAAGTTTAAAGCGACTTGCAATAAAGAAACTCTCGTTAACTTCACTAACCATTGCTATTTTAATCTTGAGAGCAGCGACACTATTGAGAACCATTTACTTCAGGTAAATGCGACCCACTATTTACCCATTGATGAGCACAGCATCCCATTGGACGGGCCTGCCCCCGTTGCAAATAGCTGCTTTGATTTTACTAAGCCAAAATTAGTTAAAGATGCATTAACGCAAAGTCACACCCAATTAGATGCAGCTAATGGTTTAGATCACTGTTATGTATTTGAAAACGACGACAGCCTTCATACCATGGCTACTTTAACGTCGCAGCAAACCGGTATTAATTTAACACTCAAAAGCACTCAGCCAGGCATGCAGTTATACACAGCAAACTTTGTTGGTGCTCCTTTTAAGCCGCGACAAGCACTGTGTCTTGAAGCGCAAAATTGGCCTGATGCGCCAAATCGCGAAAATTATCCTAAAGCTAATTTATTGCCTGATGAAGAATATAATCAGGTTATTATTTATGCATTTTCGTAAGTAAACTCAATACGTTAACATGATGTTTTATGTTAAAAAAAAGAAAATAAAAAGAAAACCCATAGTAATAAAATAATGCCTACAACTAAGGAAAGGGTTGCACTTTTACTTAGTTTAAAGTATTTATAATATAAATAGTATTTGAAATAATTTTAAAGCTATTCAACCATCACAACGACAAAATGACTACACACAATCAGGAGTTTTTAAAAAATGATAATTAACAATAAGTTATCGTTCAACAAGAAAACCGCGCTTAGTATTGCTATAACAGGCATCTTGGCAAGCGGTAGCGTTGCAGCTCAAGGCGCGGAAGGTGATACACCTAAAGTAAATGAAGATGTTGAAGTTATCGCAGTAACGGGTATACGCAGCAGCTTACGTTCATCAATGTTAGATAAAAAAGCATCTAATGTTGTTACAGACGGAATTAAAGCAGAAGATCTTGGTAAATTCCCTGATTTAAACGTGGCAGAGTCTCTGCAACGTATTACAGGTGTAGCTATCGACCGAAGTGGCGGTGAAGGTCAAGCCGTAACAATTCGTGGTTTTGGTCCACAGTTTAATACGGTTCTTGTAAACGGTCGCCAAATTGCGACTGATAGTGCAGGGCGAGAATTCAATTTTGATGTGTTAGCGGCTGACCAAATTACAGGTGCTGATATTTATAAAAGTAATAGCGCTTTACTTCAGGAAGGCGGTATTGGTGGTACGGTTAACGTAACAACTGCACGTCCTTTTGACTTTGGTGGCTTGCATGTAATTGGTTCAGTTAAAGGCATGTACGAAAGCCTTTCTGAAGAAGTATCTCCGTCGGCATCATTTTTAGTAAGCAATACATTTAACGACGATAAGTTGGGTGTACTTTTTGCTATTACTAATCAGCAGCGTAAACTTCAAAATAACCAAATTTTGACAGCCGGTTGGCGCGGTGGCCAAACAATTTCTAACCCACAAGACGGTGTGTTATTTGATAATGCATACATTCCACGTAACTGGGACCAAGTTGTTGATGAGCAAGACCGTGAGCGTACTAACGCAAGCCTAGTGCTTCAATATGCACCATCGGATGACATTACAGTAACGGTTGATGGTTTGATTTCGAAGTTTGAAGTTGATTCAACAGTTCGCGACCTTGCATCTTGGTTTGAACCAGATCGTGTAGGCAGTGCAACAATTGATGAAGCAACAGGTACACTATTAACGTTTAGCCAAGATGTAGGTTTAGGTGCGCCAAGTGGTAACCCTGCAAGTGACTTTGTATCTCATACACGTAACTCTCGTGATGTAACTAACAAAGCATTTGGTATTAATGTTGATTGGCAAGTAAACGAGTCATTAAAAGCGAAATTTGATGTATCTCGCTCAACAGCTGAAAATGATCGTGCTGGTCGAGATCGTTTTAACGTAGTGGGTATTATTAACAGCTACAGCTTTGATGGCACAGGCGGTGTTCCAACTGTTCAGCATGATGGTTTTGATAATGGCTCTCTTCCAGATCCAAGCCTTGCTCGCCTTCATTACAACGAAATGGGTAACCAGTTTACCAACGAAGACGAAATTACAGAAGCGAAAGCCGATTTTGAATACGTACCAGATAAAGGCCCAGTAGAGCGCATTAACTTTGGTGCTTATCGTCAAGAGCGTGAAAAGTCTAGCTTCCAAATTTTTGGTAGCCAATGTCAGTTTTGTGGTTACGGCACTGAAGCGCCTACTGATGTAATTGATTTTGAAGCATACCAAGCAAATAACTACTTCCCTGGCTTAATTGACACATTCTACACCTACGACGGTGATAAAATGCTTGATTACCTAGCGGATCAGGGTTTCCCTGTTACACCTACACTGCAAAATAACCGTTACACAATTAACGAAGATATCACTAGCTTATACATGGACTTCACTATAGGTTTTGACCTAGCTGATATGCCTGTAACGGTTAACATGGGTGCGCGTTACTCAGAGACAGATATTGATGTGTCTGCAGTTCAAAGTTTTGTAACAGACGTAGTACCTACATCTGATGCAACGTTATTTGCTAACGTATTTGGTCCTGCAACAAACATTACACAAGGTACAAGTTACTCAAACTTATTACCTTCTTTGAATGTGAAGCTTGAGCTTCAAGAAAATATGGTATTACGTTTTGCAGCGTACGACAGTATTACTCGTCCAACAATGTCGCAGTTATCGCCTGCAACAACGTTTAACGAACCTCGTCGTCAAAACTTAACGGCAAGTGGCGGTAACCCAGCACTTAAGCCATTCCAATCTGAAAACTGGGATATTTCTTACGAGTGGTACTACAACGATGCTAACTTATTTAGCTTTGCGGTATTCAGTAAAGAAGTTGACGACTTTATTGTTACGTTAACAGGTGCAGAAACTTACACCATGTCTGACCGTAACGGCCCTGATTTTGCGTGTACTACATGTACAGACCAAACAGATGAAGAACTTGTTGGTAGCTCAGAAGTTTACACTGTAACGCGTCCACAAAATGGTGAGTCAGCAACAGTTACGGGTTACGAAATTGGTGTAACTCATATGTTTGAGAATGGCTTTGGCTTTATTGCTAATGCTACAGTAGTAGATAGCGATATCAGCATTGGTTCTGATACATCACAAACATTTGCACTTGAAGGTTTAGGTGACTCACAAAACTTAGTATTGTTTTATGAGCAAGATAACTGGCAAGCACGTGTTGCGTACAACAACCGTGAAGGCTTTTTACGCTTAGTTGATAATGGCTTCAATGGTGAGCCAGTGAACGTAGAAACTTACGGTCAGTGGGATATCAGTGCAAGCTACGATATTAACGAAAACTTCACTATATTTGCTGAAGGTATCAATATTACTGAGGAAGAGTTAGTACAAACAGGTCGTTTTGCTAACCAGGTTTACTCAGTTGAAGACAATGGTTCACGTTACGCGTTTGGTATTCGCGGATCGTTTTAATTGATAAAGGGGCGATTAATCGCCTCTTTGTTTTCATTGCAGTGCCAAAGGCACTAATACCAATTGGGTTATTTTATCGGTAATGTATATTAGATAACCACATTGATTAAAATGAGACCACGTTAAATACAAATGCCCTAACGGGCATTTGTTGTCTAAAACGTTATCAAAAATACTCAAAGAGTAGTCCATTATGAATAAAGCAGTAAAAACAGTAGCGGTAATTGGTGGTGGCACAGCCGGGTGGCTCAGTGCTGCACTTATTGCGTCGTATCATCAAAGCCAAAATGGAGACGGCTTAAAAGTAATGTTGGTGGAATCATCAGATATTCCAACCATTGGTGTCGGCGAGGGTACGTGGCCCACCATGAAAAACACACTTCAACAAATTGGTTTACGCGAAGTCGATGTATTTAAAACGTGTAACGCAACCTTTAAACAAGGTGGAAAATTTGTAAATTGGACGCATGGTAATAATGACTTTTACTATCACCCATTTACAGTGCCACTGGGTTATGGCCGCATTGATTTAGCGCCCTATTTAGATAATGTTGTTGACTATGCACAGCAAACTAATTTTCAACACGATATTTGTGAGGCTAGTTTAGCACCTCGTGGCATTGCGCAAGGTGAATATCAAGGTAATTGCAATTACGCCTATCATTTAGATGCGGGCGCCTTTGCTGAAATGCTTAAACAGCATAGTAAAAGCAAGTTAGGCGTTGAGCATGTTATTGGCACTGTCGATGAAGTAAAACTAGATAATGACGGGGCAATAGATACCCTGACCTTAAAAGATCAAACCCGCACTATAAACGCCGATTTATATGTCGATTGCACTGGCTTTTCTTCATTATTATTAGGTCAAGCGCTTAATATCCCATTTAAAAAAATGGACCATGTGTTATTTAACGACAGTGCACTTGCAATGCAAGTCCCTTACGCAGAGGGCGATGAGTCACTTGCGAGTCATACGATTGCCACTGCACAAAACGCAGGCTGGATTTGGGATATTGGTCTAACGCATCGACGAGGCGTAGGGCATGTATATTCAAGCAAGTTCTTATCAGACGATGAAGCCGAGCAAAACCTACGCAATTATTTAGGTGATGCTGCTGAAGGCCTAACCGCGCGTAAAATTAGTTTTGAATCAGGTTACCGAGAAAAGTTTTGGCATAAAAACTGTGTTGCTGTGGGTATGTCAGCTGGGTTTGTTGAGCCACTGGAAGCAACCGCTATTATGCTTGTTGAAATTTCATCACGCTTTGTTGCAGAACATATGCCAGCAGACACAAAAGTAATGCCGATTGTTGCTAAACGATTCAACGAACAAATGGATTATCGTTGGCAGCGTATTATCGACTTTTTAAAATTGCATTACATGCTGACCAAGCGTCCTGAGCCATATTGGCAGGCACATGTTGACCCAGACACTATACCGCAAAGTCTTAAAGATGATTTACTGTTATGGGAAAGCCGAGGCCCACTTATCCAAGATTTTCATGGGGCGCTTGAGCTTTTTCCAGCAGCGAGCTACCAGTATGTTTTATACGGCATGGGCTTTAAGCCAGATTTTACCAAGCAAGCATATTTGTACTCACAAGATGCACAAGCTAAACAAATAATTGAACGTAACAGCCAGCTTACACAGCAGATGTTGCAAACTTTGCCGCCACACCGTGCTTACATAGAGCAGTGGTTAGCAGCTAACCCAGTTTAAGGATGTGTAATTATGGCCATTAGCGAGCTATTAAATACAAAGCACCAAGCAGTAAAAATTTGCCCAAACGCAGGGCTTGAATACGCTAAAACACAGCATTTGATTAATTTAAGAGCCAGTGAAGTAGCAAAAGCCGCCTGTGATTTACCAGTTTTTTTAGCGCGTAATACACAAAACGGTAGTTATACCATATCGGCTCTAACGAGCTTTAGCGCTCAGCAAAGTTTGTTAGTAAACAATGATCAATGGCTAGCACTTTATACGCCTGTATGTATGCAAACTCAGCCATTATATTTAATGACCCGAGAAGCAAACAGTAGCGAATACTTTGTTGCTATTGACGAGCAAAACACTGCGATCAGTACACACTCCGGTGAAGCATTATTTGATGCAAAAGGTAACCCAAGTTTATACCTAAGCTCGCAGCAAAAGCTGTTAGAAAATGATTTAAAAAATGATTATTTAACTTATCAGTTTACTCAAGAGTTAGTACGTTTAGAGCTAATAAAAGACATTAATATTGTTTTGCAGTTTAAACAGGGTGAAACCCAAACAATTCAGGGTTTAAGCACGATTGATGAAGACAAGTTACAAGCTCTAGATAGTACAACAATCGCACAGCTACAAAAGCAAGGGTATTTAAGTGCTATTAACAGCATGCTTATTTCTTTGTTTCAATTAAATGCACTCGTTAAGCTAAATAATCAGCGCGAAGATTTAATGGCGCTAGCACAAGTAAAATTAGAGCTTAGTCGCGACACACACGCGCTATAAAGTGCACATTTATATTATTAAGACATTGCGTATAGCACGCAGGAGACACACATGTCAGACAACATTTTGCAGCTGGTGGTTTTTATATTTGTAACCGCCTTAATTGGCGGGCTTACCTATTGGAAGTGCCGTGGACAAAACAGAAATAATGGGGAAAGCCAAACTAAAGAATACTTTTTAGCAGGTGGCGGCTTAACGTGGATGTTTGTCGCAGGTTCAATCACCCTCACTAATTTAAGTACCGACCAACTTGTTGGAATGAATGGTAACCAAATGGCTTTATTGGTTTGGTGGGAATTAGCGGCCATTATTGGCCTGATTATTTTAGCTAAAGTATTTATTCCTGTTTATTACAAATATAACTGCACAACAACCACTGAGTTATTAGAAAAGCGCTACAACAATAAGCATATTCGCGCCGTTATTGGTGGCTTGTTCTTTTTAGGAAATGCATTAATTTATATGCCAGCGGTCATTTATTCCGGTGCGCTATTTATGCAAACCATGTTTAAAGTTGATATTCCATTAATGTATATAGCAACCGCTTTTGCCATTGTAGGCGCTATTTATGCCTTTTTTGGTGGGTTACGCGCAGTTGCGGTGTCAGATACATACAACGGGCTACTGGTGTTAGGTATGGCAATACTTGTCGTGTTCTTAGCGCTTAACGCAATTGATTACGACTTTAGCGGTATTCCGCAGGAGCGGTTAACACTAATTGGCGGGCCTGATTCACCTATACCTTGGCCAACCTTATTAACAGGTATGTTATTTATTCAAATGTACTATTGGGGTACTAACCAAACTATTACACAACGTGCTATGGCGGCACCTAATGTTAAAGAAGCGCAAAAAGGTATATTTGCAGCAGCGGGTATTCGTTTTTTAATCGTACCAGCAATTGTTGTACTACCAGGTATTATTTCTTACAAGTTATATGGCGATATTGGTGATGCTGCATACGGCCGTATTGTTGGCGATGTAATGCCAGCATGGTTAACAGGTGTATTTGCGGCAGCAATGGCAGCGGCAGTGCTCTCTACTTACAACAGCTTATTAAATTCTGCCACTGCACTTTATGTATGTGATATTCACGAAGCGTACTTTAATAAAGAGCCAAGTGTAGTAAAGCTAAGTGGCTATGTTACGTTATTACTTACCAGTTTAACGCTTGTGCTTGTGCCAATTTATCAGCAAGCCGACAGCATTATTAACTTACTACAACAGTTAAACGGCTTGTTAAGTATGCCTATATTCTCAATTTTTGTAGTGGGCTTATTATTTAAAAATGTGGATGCGCGCGCAGGTATCGCTGCGGTTATTTTAGGTGTTGTTATGTATGGCATGCTGACATTCGAAAATTCACCGCTGCATACAACTATTCATTACATTCACCTAATGCCAATTACACTTATTGTATGTGTAGCCTTTGCGTTAATAGTGAATAAAGTTGTGTTTGGGTTAACCGCACAATGGGCGGGTAAATCACCTGCGATTGATAACGCAGTTAAAGAATAAACGTTAACTAACCGACGTTAATACAATCGGCCAAAGTATAGCTTTGGCCGATTTTTTATTTTAAACAAAGTAATTACCACTATAGTTAACCATTAAGTGAAACCTAAGTGGTATATCCAGTGGTTTTATCTCAGTATTTGCGATAGAAAAACTATTAAAACTCAATTTATATGATATATACTATTATTGATGGTCGCTGTCTGATAGATTGTGCCTGAACACTTTAGAGATCGCGTTAACGCCTATCGCTAACATCATCTCGGTATATTAATCACTCACACAATGAATAAGAGGATAGGAAAATCATGGCCAACACTAAATCATTTTATCGATTAGACAGTGTAAACAGCACCGTTATTTTCAACTGTCAAAGTAAAACACCTGCGTTACTTTATTTTGGGAAACGCCTATCAGAGCAAACAACTGAGCTAATGCTTACTCAGCTTGCTACTCGTCAAGAAGTAAAATGTGCCGTAGTTGAAGAAGCGCCTATTTCTCTTTCTCCACTTTTAGGTGAGGGCTTTACAGGTGCGCCTGGGCTTGAGCTTGTAAACGACTCTATTGCTTGGTCTGTAGGGCCAAAGTTAAAAGACGTTCGTCAGCTATCATCATCAACGCTTGAGTTTGTAAGTGAAGATACATTACGTGGAATTGAAGTCGTTCATAGTATTACGCTTGATAACAACACTAATGTGTTAAGCGCGCATACGGTATTAACTAATTTAAGTGATTCACCACTCAGCGTTAATTTTTGTGCAGCACCCACATTCCAGCTACCCGATAGCGTGAACAAAATTATAAGTTTTGAAGGGCGTTGGTCAAACGAGTTTCAACGTCAATCTGTCGATTTAGTACTAGGCAGCTTTGTACGTGAAAACCGTAAAGGTAAAACATCGCATGATGTATTCCCTGGTTTATTAGTTCATAGCGAAGGCGCAGGCGAGCAACAAGGCGAGTGTTATGGCTTTCATTTAGGCTGGAGTGGTAACAACAAGCTACGCGCTGAGCTACTACCAGAAGGGCGCCGTTATGTGCAAATGGGTGAGTTATTATTACCGGGCGAGCTAACCCTTGCTAAAGGCCAAACGTATCAAAGCCCACGTATTTATGGCTCGTTTTCGAGCGACGGCTTTAGCGCGCTTTCGCGTAATTTTCATCAGTTTGTTAAGGCTAATTTACTTAGCCAAGCACAGCGCGAAAAAACACGCCCGGTGCATTACAACACGTGGGAAGGTATTTATTTTGACCACGATGTAGATACGCTTAAGCAGTTAGCCGATAAAGTCGCACCATTAGGTATTGAGCGTTTTGTTCTGGACGATGGTTGGTTTAAAGGTCGCCGCGGTGATTTTGCAGGCTTAGGTGATTGGACAGTTGATTACGAAATTTACCCAGATGGTCTATCGCCAGTCATCGATCATGTAAATAGCTTAGGTATGGAATTTGGTATTTGGTTTGAACCAGAAATGGTTAACCCAGATAGCGACTTATACCGCGCTCACCCTGATTGGGTCTTAGGCTCAGAAAATAACGAGCAACTGAGCTTTAGAAACCAACTTGTGCTTGATTTAACGCGCACTGAGGTGGTTGAATATTTATACAAAGCCATTGACGATATTTTGGTTGAGTACCCAACAATTAAGTATATTAAATGGGATATGAACCGCGATATTAACCATGCGGGTAATTTTGATGGTAAGCCTGCGGTACATCAGCAAACACTGGCACTTTATCGCTTAATCGATCGCATTAAAGCGGCGCACCCAGGCCTTGAAATAGAAAGCTGTTCGTCAGGTGGTGCACGTGTAGATTATGGTGTGCTTGAACACACAGACCGTGTATGGACGTCAGATTCTAACGATGCACTTGACCGTCTTGAAATTCAACGTGGTTGTTCGTTCTTCTTCCCATCGTCGGTTATGGGTGCACACGTAGGCCCACGTGATTGTCATATTACAGGGCGTAATGTGAGCATTGAAATGCGTGCTGCGGTATCCATGTTTGGCCACATGGGAATTGAAATGGATCCACGTGAACTCACCGATCACGAATACAATGCGCTTAAAGCGGCTATTGCGCTGCACAAAGAGCACCGTGAATTTATTCATGCTGCCGATTTATACCGCCTCGATAGCGACGATTTATCAATTAACTTTGGCTTAATCGACGAGCAAAAATCAAAAGCGTTGTTTGCTTATAACAGTGTACGCGAAACACCGCGTACTGCGCCTAATAAGCTTCGTTTTGTTGGTTTGAATGCAGATACACAGTACACACTTAATTTAGTGTGGCCTGTTAAGTTTGAAGAATACCGCCCTTCGTCTATTGCCGCCGTCAACGGGCAAACATTTACCGGTGAAGCGTTAATGGAATTTGGCCTACAAATGCCAATTTCATTCCCGCAAACATCACTTATTTTTGAGCTTACTAAAGCTTAAAATATTAAGCAGTAAAAAGGGAGCTAAGTAGCTCCCTTTTTTAATGGTATTTTTTTAGTCATCAATCGAGTTTAGATTCGATGAGCTCTAGCGCTTCTTCTAGAATTGTTTCGACTGCTTTTTTAGCGCGCTCGGGATTCCCAGATTTAATTGTGTCTAAAATATCAGCGTGTTTAGTTACGTCAGCGCCTGGTACACCTTTAATATGGTTAGTGTAACGAATACTTACTCTGAGAGCCGTACTAATAAATTCAGTCAGCTGTACAAAAAATCGGTTGTTACTGGCTACTAAAATGCTGGTATGGAAGGCGATGTCGGCTTCTAACGGATCGTCTAACCCTTCATCGGCATCAGCCATGCGCGCAAGTGCGTTATCAATTTCTGCAAGCTGCTCTGGCGTAGCGCTTATTGCGGCTAACGCGGCTGCTTGTGGTTCAAGTGCAACACGTACTTGGGTAAATTCTTTTAATAATGATAGTGACGGTTTGCTGCTTAAAATCCAACGAAGCACGTCGGTATCAAACATATTCCAACTGCTTTCTGGTAATACACGAATACCTTGCTTTGGGCGCGATGAGATAAGCCCTTTAGCAGAGAGCATTTTTACTGCCTCGCGCGTTGCACTGCGGCTTACATCGTACTTAACGCATAAATCAGCTTCCGATGGTAACCCTTCGCTTACAGGATACACGCCCCGCACTATTGCAAACCCTAAATCATGGGTTAGTTGGTGAGTTAAATTTTGGCGAGGTTGAGTTTTCATCGTGCGAATTTCCGAGTTCATTATTGCTTAATTATATATCATATATCATATTAATGTACGTAAGGATATGGTATAAACTTTTAAATCGCTAATTATTTTAACACAGCAATAACAACTTGGTTTGGCTCTTTTTCTCTAAGTAATCGTTTTTAAAGGGTTTAAGTTGAACTGAAAACATGCTGCAAGGAAATTTAATTTTGAACACTCAAGCTCAATATCACAGTCTTTCTGGCAAGGTTATTTTTATCACTGGTGGTGCGTCAGGCATTGGCAGGGCCATGGTTGAGTCGTTTGTTAAACAGCAAGCCAAAGTAGCATTTATTGATATAGATGATGAAGCAGCGCAAGCACTCATTAGCGATTTACCCGATGCTAATTTATGGTACAGGCAAGTTGATGTCACTGATTCGAACGCTTTGCAAAAGTCACTGGTTGATGCGTGTGCTGCCCTTGGTAGCGTAAATGTGCTTGTAAATAATGTGGCAAACGACCGTCGTCAAGCCAGTGAAGACGTGACGGTTAAAGATTGGGACCAGTGTTTACAAATTAATTTAAATCCTGCTTTTTTTGCCTCTCAAGTGGCTATGTCGTTTATGCAGCAAGAAGGTGCTGGCAGTATTATTAATTTTAGCTCTATCAATGCCATTATGGGCCAACCGCAAATGGCAGGTTATGTAACCGCCAAAGCGGGTTTAATAGGTATGACCAAAGCACTCGCTCGTGACTATGGTGAGTTTGGTATTCGCGTTAATGCCATATTACCAGGCTGGGTTGCAACCGAGCGTCAATTAGCAAGCTGGTTCACCGAAGAAGAGCAAGTAAAATGGATGGAAGCTATGGCGCTTAAAAAATTAGTAACGCCAGACGACGTCGCTAATTTAGCGCTTTTTTTAGCCGCCGATGAAAGCAGTATGATCACCGGGCAAGGCATTAAAATTGACGGTGGGAGACTTTAAAGTTTGACTACTTCAACTTTGTTTATAGCCGTTGACTGGGGCACAAGTCATTTACGTGCTTACTTGTGTAAAGTAGGTGAGGGCAGTGAGTTAACGTTAATTGATCAATGTGACGGTCTAGGTGTTGTAAAAGTAAATCAACACTTTCAACAAACACTCATTCACGCAATTACACCTTGGACAGCGCAATATGGTGTACTACCTATTTATATTGCAGGCCAAATTACGTCAACGATTGGTTGGCATGAAACCCCTTATCTAGAGTGCCCAATTAACCCTGAAGGTTTGCTTGATGCTGCTGTTAGCTTTGAATGTGAAGGGCACACCATTAATGCTTTACCAGGCACAAAATGCACGTTACAAAACACGTTAATAGATGTTATGCGTGGTGAAGAATTACAAATACTGGGTTTTTTAAAACAAAACGAGCAGTATCAAACGGGCAAAATTTTATTGTGTTTACCTGGTACGCATACCAAGTGGGTACTAATTAACAATGGTAAAATAATATGTTTTAAAACCGCTATGACCGGTGAGTTATACGACCTGTTATGTCATCAAAGCGTATTAATTCCTGATGATTGCGCTGAAGGTGAATTTGATTGGCAAGCGTTTGAACAAGGCTGCGATTTAACTTTGGGCAGTGATAGCGGTAACTTAGCGCATGGCATTTTTAGTGTAAGAACACGCCAATTGTCCAAAGAACTAACCCCAGTTCAAGCTAAAGCATACCTATCGGGCGTACTAATAGGCAGTGATGTACGCGCAGCACGTTATGCAAGTGAATGGCAACTACTTAGCAACACACAGGTTGTGGTTATTGGTACTAAGCAACTTAACACCTGTTTTACCAAGGCGCTTACAAAAATAGGGGTACAGTGTAGTGAGTTTGATATTAAATCGGCAACGCTTAGTGGGTTTAACTATTTATACCAGTCGGCTGAATAGTTAATAATAAAAACCCCTTTATAGCTTGTTAACTATAAAGGGGAAAACGGGAAATAGTGATAATGAAACAGCTTATTAATCAGCGTGTTTCAATATAATTATTTAAAACTGTAATCTGCTCATCGCTTAAACGTAAACCCAGTTTACTGCGACGCCATAAAATGTTGTAAGCATTACCAGCCCACTCTTGTTTTAGTAGGTAATCAACTTCAGCAGCAAATAAGCCATGGCCAAAGTCATGTCCTAAATCACTGAGTTGTGTGGCATTACCTAAAATAATTTTTGTACGTGTGCCATACGTACGCACAAAACGCTTCAACGTCACTTCTGGTAGCCAGTTGTATAAAGATTTAAGCTCTTGAGTCAGTGCTTCAACATTATTAAAGTCGCCACCAGGTAATGCGCTGTGTTTAGTCCATGCTTTACCCATTTGCGGATAAAAGTCTTCTAACTTATCAACAGCGGCTTCTGCCAGTTTGCGGTAAGTGGTAATTTTCCCACCAAATACGCTTAATAATGGAGTGTGTTTACCCTCACTTGAAAGCTCTAGCTTGTAGTCACGTGTTACGGCTTGCGCATTAATAGATTCGTCATCTAATAGCGGGCGTACACCCGAAAAAGTATGAACTATGTCTTCGCGTTTAATGTGATTTTTAAAGTAGCTGTTAGTAATATCGATTAAGTAATCGATTTCTTCATCACTAATTTTAACATCTTGTGCTGCGCCGTTATGCTCTACATCGGTGGTGCCAACTAACGAATAGTCATCTTCAAATGGAATAACAAATACAATTCTTTGATCTTTATTTTGTAAAATATAGGCTTCTTTCTCGTTGTGAATACGAGGCACTACAATATGGCTGCCTTTTACAAGGCGAATATTTTGTGGTGATTTTTCAATTAGCGCTTCATCAAATAATTTTGCAACCCACGGACCTGCTGCATTAACAATGCCTTTAGCCGATACAGTGTATTTACTTTTAGTATTTTGTTGCTCAAGCGTTACCTGCCATTTATTTTGCTCACGTTTAGCGTTTACACATTTGGTTTGTGTAGCAATGGTAGCGCCTTTTTCTTGTGCAGAAAGGGCATTTAAAATAACTAAACGAGAGTCATCAACCCATCCATCTGAGTATTCAAAACCTTTTACAATAGACGGCTCTAGCACGCTATTTTCGCCAAATTTTATACCTCGAGAACCGGCCAGTGTTTCGCGCTTGGCTAGGTTGTCGTACATAAACAAGCCAATGCGGATCATCCATGCAGGGCGTAAATGCGACTGATGCGGTAATCTAAAAGTAAGTGGCCACATAATATGAGGGGCATTTTTAAGCAGCACTTCTCGTTCAGCTAAAGCTTCTTTTACTAATCTAAATTCATAATGCTCAAGGTAACGTAAACCACCGTGGATTAACTTAGAACTATTTGACGATGTCGCACAAGCAAGGTCCGATTGTTCGCACAAAAGTACTTTTAAACCTCTGCCAGCTGCATCAGCTGCTATTCCAGTGCCGTTTACACCACCACCGACGACGAGTAGGTCGTATTCGTTATCTGCTAATTCCACTGTGAGCTAACCTTTTTATTTGTAATATAAATAAGACATATGCCATCATGAAGCGACCGTTAGTGTTTGACAATAGCTAACCGTGCTTTTTGATTTTAAATTTTTTAGCCTGATTTTTTTAAAATCAAACTGCGTAAAACGCGCTTTTAAATAGCGTTTGAGCTGGTTTAGAAGCCGCTAAATTTCATTAGCGGCTGCATACATTATTGTTGTTGGCAATCGTCGCTAGATAGCCTAACTTGCGCTACACAGTGCTGCCATTTTGCGTATAAATCATTACGTTCATCAGCACTCATTGTTGGCTCAAAACGACGGTCACAGGTCCACATTTTAGCGAGTTGCTCAGTTGACTCGTAAATACCTGCTTGCAAGCCGGCTAAATAAGCAACGCCTAACGAGGTGGTTTCGGTGACTGTTGGGCGCTCTACGGTTGCACCTAAAATGTTAGATAAAAAGGTCAGTACCCAGTTATTTTTAACCATACCGCCATCTACGCGTAGTACACTTGGGCGAAGTCCATCACGTTCCATTGCTTTTTGTAAATCTTTGGTTTGATAACCCACCGATTGCAAAGCTGCGGCAACAATAGTGCTGATGCCAGAGTCGCGGGTTAAGCCTAAAATTGCACCACGTGCGTTAGGGTCCCAATAGGGTGCGCCTAAACCTGTAAACGAAGGCACTAAAAATACCCCATGATCAAGTGGTACATCTTTCACTAGCGATTCACTTTCGCCTGCATGACTCAACAGTTTTAAGCCTTCAACAATCCACTGCATAGTGGCACCCGCCATAAAAATGCTGCCTTCAATGGCGTAAGTGGGTTTGCCATTTAATCTATAAGCAACCGTAGTCAGTAAGCGGTTCTCAGATGTAAGGGCTTTTTCGCCCGTATTTAACATTAAAAAACAGCCCGTACCATAGGTGCTTTTAGCCATACCTTGTTCAAAGCAAGCATGACCAACAAGCGCAGCTTGCTGATCGCCTGCAATACCACATACGCGTATTGGCGCGCCAAAAATATCTTCGCTGGTTGAGCCAAACTCGTCTGCTGAGTCCATCACTTGAGGGAGCATAGATTCAGGAATATCAAATAAGTCGAGTAACTCTTGATCCCATTGCTGTGTATGAATATTAAATAACATGGTGCGCGAGGCATTAGTGGCATCGGTGCGATGCTCTTGTCCACCTGTTAGGTGCCATAATAAATAAGTATCAACGGTACCAAAGGCCAGTTCGCCAGCATCGGCTTGTGCACGTGCGCCCTCTACGTTGTCTAAAATCCAGCGTACTTTAGTGGCAGAAAAATAAGGGTCGAGCAATAAGCCTGTTTTGTCGCTAATAGTTTGGCAAAGTTCGTCAGTGCTTAGGCTTTCGCAATAATCACTGGTACGGCGGTCTTGCCAAACAATGGCGTTATACACTGGCTTACCGGTTTTTTTGTTCCATACCAAGGTCGTTTCACGTTGGTTGGTGATACCAATAGCAATAATTTCATCAGGCTTTACGTCGTTTTTAGATAACACTTCACGGCTTGTGTTAAGCACGGTTTGCCAAATATCGTTTGGGTCATGTTCAACCCAACCATTTTTTGGAAAATGCTGTGAAAATTCTTGTTGTGCTGACCCAAAAACGTCTGCATCTTTTGTAAACAAGATGGCCCGAGAGCTTGTGGTTCCTTGATCAATTGAGAGTATGTATTTTGACATGATATTTATGTTATTTATCTTATCTTATATATGACTAGATTGCCTTTAACGAAGGTTAATGGCAATGGTTTTTTCTTAAAATAGCCGATTAAAAAACAAACATTTTTATATTGTGTGTTAACTCATTTATATAAAAGGTTTTTATTTCAGTCTGGTTTTAAGGCGAAGGCGGCTATCAAGTTTTATAGCCGCTTAAATTAAGTATTACTTACTACGAGGTTTACTTTGTTGCCAATCCATACCTGAAGAGAAGCGGTTATCAAAGCCATACCATTGTGGTAGTGGCTTACCATCAACAATGGCTTGGTCGCCATTTTGAGGTAAATCTAAGTACTTACACTGGCTGCTTATGTCTTTCACATGGCAATCCATCATGGCAAGTACAAAGTGTTTATTTATTTCGTTAATGGTGCGCAATGACCACGATGGCTCGTAGTAATGACCTAAATCTAATTCACTACTGCTTTGGGCAATCGCAGGGGCTGGGTGCGGTGCAATATTATGGCGGGCATTTTTATAAGTAAGCATGTACTTGTCGGCACTGCCAGTTTGGTTGTAAAGATTTTTAATGCCTTCAAAACCAGAAATATCATCTAAGTCACCTGCAATATAAAGTGAAGGCACTTTAATGTTTTTCATTGCTTTAGCGTCAAATAAGTTATGCTGTCCACCCCAAGGTGCGATAGCCACCATTGTTTTTATACGAGGGTCTACTTGCGGGTTTTGATATTGCCCGCCTGCACAGCTATTAAGTAGTTGCTGTACTTGTTTAATTTGAGCAGGGTCAGTCATTCCCGTAAACATGGCTGTAGTTTGCTCGTTAAAGGCATAACAACCACCAATTGTATTAACCGCACCAAATCCACCCATAGAGTAGCCAATAACACCTGCGCTAGTTTGATCCACTTGCTCGCTTGCAAAGTTGCTTTGCTCGTTAAAGTAATTAATCACAAATTGCTGATCGCGTGAGCGATTAATCAAGGTGCTAAAAAAGCCCGCAAAGGGCGCGTTTTTAAAATCTACATGGGCGTTTGTGGAGTCTGTGTGATCAAGTGCAACAACTATGTAGCCATGCGAGGCTAAGTGCTCGCCAAGGTAGTACATAATTGTGCGGTAGCCGGTATAACCGTGCGAAAGTACTACAACTGGGTAGTTATCGGCGTTACTTATATCAACATCACGCTGTGCATCGGCCTGTAAGGTAAATTGTTTGCCTGAGCGAGTTATGTCTGTGTAGCTGGTTAGTGGTTTGTTTGCTTTACTATCTGCTGGATACCACACTTCAACTTTTAAAGGGCGATCTTTTTGGCTTTGCGTTGTGGGATCAAACTGCGCTGGATTAACTAAGTCTAGGGTTTTTACACCTACTTTATAGGTGCCTTTAGTTGCTAATTCAGGGAGCACTTCGCTGGTTATTGGCGGATAAAGTTGCTCAGGCTTATTTGATTCGGCAAATACCGCACCGGTAGTTAAACTGGCCGTGGCTAATAACATTGCTTTTGAAAGCGTTTTTAAACGGTGTGTCGTTGTCATTGTGTATCCTTGTTGCGTGTATTTTTATTAATTTATGTCATGAGATTCGACAGTCGCGCTATATTCAATCTGCCATTGGGCTCTTAGGCTATCCATCATCGTCATAACCCGTAAGCTTGTACTCAGTGGTAATACAGAGCTTTGTATTTGTTTATTTAGTATGCACTCAGTAACGTGATCAATTTCAAATTTAAAGTTTTCATCATCACTAAATGGGTAGTCAAAATGTTGAATAGCTTGCCCATTAATATGAAGCTCAAGACCTTTTGCACCTACAAACCAAGGTATGCGTATAAAGCCATGTTCACCGGTAATACATGCTTCGGTTGGACCGTTTTGCTCAAGTGCGCTGCTAAGTTGTGCGAACTGTCCATTACCATAATCGAGCATGGTAATATTTCGCGCATCTACACCTGTATCTGTCTTATGCACAAATGAGCTGATTTTTTCAGGGGATTTATTAAAAACCACATCAGCAATCGATAGCGGGTAAATCCCTAAATCAAGCAAAGCGCCACCGGCTGTATTTGGGTTCATTAAGCGGTGGGTGTTGGCAAAGGTGCCGGGTAAACTAAAGTTGGCCTGCACGGTATGTACTTTGCCAATAACTGCTTCGCTTAGTAGCTGCTCTAATTTTATAATGGCGGGTAAAAAGCGCATCCACACTCCTTCCATTAAAAAACAATTTTTTTGCTCGGCCAGTGCGGTTAAGTTTTTTAATTGCTGTGCATTAACGGTAATAGGTTTTTCACTTAGTACGTGCTTATTATGCATCAAGCATTGGGCGATGCTTTGAAAGTGTTGGTCGTGAGTGTTTGCAATGTAAATAGCATCAATGTTTGGGCATTGCATAAGGGCTTGGTAGCTCTCATAGCCTTTAATTGAATAATGTGTGGCAAACTCGTTTGCGCGCTGCTCACTAGTTGAGGCTGCGCCAATAAGCTGAGCATCAGCGCAATGCGCAATGCTTTTAGCAAAGGTGTGAGCAATATTGCCACACCCAATAATACCCCAGTTAACCTTTGCCATATTAATACCTACTTTTAAAAAGACGTTATTTGTAACCCTGAACCTGCTGAGCACACATAAATATCTGCGTATAAGTTAAAGCGTTCAAAGTAATGTTTTTCAACGGCGGCTTTAATTAGCGGTACTTCTGCATCGCGGCATAAACACACTATTGCTCCCCCAAAACCACCACCGGTCATGCGCACTGCGCCGCGCTCACCCATGGCTTCTTTACAAATTTCTACTAAGCCATCCGTTGCGGGTACCGTTACTTCAAAGTCGTGTTTAAGTGATTGGTGCGATGCAGCCATCAATTCACGAAGTTGCTCCATATCATTGGCTTGCAATGCTGTAGTTGCGGCGATAACGCGGTCGTTTTCGCTAATTACATGGTGCGCACGTTTGTATTCGTTATTGCTAAGTTGTGCTTTAACAGCATCTAGCTTAGCCATAGTTGCTTGGCGAAGTGTTTTAACTCCCATTTTTTCAGCAGCTTGTTCGCAATCAATACGGCGTTGATTGTATTCGCTGTCTACTAATTTACGTGGGTAGTTAGAGTTTACAATAACAATATTCAAGTCATCAGGCACTTTCACAGACTTAGTTGCCAAATTTTCGCAATCTATTAGTAATGCGTGGCCGTTTTCGCCTTTTGCCGAAATGAGCTGATCCATAATGCCACACTGGCAATGCATAAAGTCGTTTTCAGCTTCTTGGCCTAGTAGTGCAATTTTTTCTTCGCTTAAACCAAGCTGTGCAATATGGTTGAACATACCACCCACAGCCACTTCTAATGCTGCCGATGATGATAAACCACTACCTTGCGGTAAGTTACTATCAATAAGTAAATCAGCACCGCGTAAGGTGTGGCCTGCGCGTTTTAATACGAATGCAACGGCGCGAATATAATTTCCCCATTGCGATTGACCTTCGCTAATCGGTTCGTCAACGTTAAAGCTGTCTTGCTCGCCTGGGTAATTGAGTGACTGCACGGTAATCGTATTATCGTCGCGCTCTTTAAACATCACTTGGGTACGAAACTCTAATGAGCATGGAAATACAAAGCCGTCGTTGTAGTCAGTAAACTCACCGATTAGGTTTACACGTCCTGGTGCAGCTGCAATACCCTGAGCAGGGGCACCGTACAGTGATAAAAAGTGGTGTTGAAATTCATTAAGCTTCATCTGTGTGTCCTGCTGTATTTTTATAGTGTGTGGTGCTTGCTGCTTTTAAAATAGACGCGGCTGTTTCTGCGCTTAAATCGCGCTGACTTTCGCCTAACATTTCGTAGCCAACCATATGTTTTTTAACGGTGGCAGAGCGAAGTAGTGGCGGATAAAAATGTGCATGTAAGCGCCAGTGTTGCTCATCAGAGCCACGATTTGCTGGTGCATTATGCCACCCCATAGAATACGGGAAGCTGCAGTTAAATACGTTGTCGTATTTAGTGGTTAATACTTTTAATGCCTGAGCGAGTGAATCGGTTTGTACATCACTAAGCTGACTAAAGCTTTGAATGTTGTCTTTAGTTACAAGCAGTGTTTCAAAAGGCCATGCCGCCCAAAAAGGCACCACAACAAGCCAGTGTTCATTCTCAAATACGACACGGGTTTTATCGACTTGTTCTTTTTTTACATAGTCGGCAAGCATAGCAGTGCCGTGTTTATCAAAATAAGCACGCTGCTGAGTATCTTCGGCTTCTATTTCAGTAGATAGGTGCGAATGCGCCCATACTTGGCCATGCGGATGGGGCTGCGAGCACCCCATGATCTCGCCTTTGTTTTCAAATACCTGAACACACTCGTATTGCTGTGCAAGCTCGGTATAGTTGTCTTTCCACGTTTTTACTACGGCATGCAGGGCATCGTGCTCAAGCTCTGGTAATGTTTTGTTATGTTCTGGCGAAAAACAAATTACGCGGCATTCGCCGCTTGCTTCATCAGCAATAAATAAATCGCTATCTGACTCTACGCTTTGTGATTGTTCGCTGGCATTGGGCGTTAGTGCGCCAAAGTCATTTTTAAAAACATGGGTGTATTTGTAATCTGGGTTGCTGTCGCCATTTGCTCGTGTATTGCTTGGGCAAAGCGGGCAGCTTTCGTCATGCTTTGGCAATACTGTTTCGTTAACGGCTTCGGTTGCGCCTAACCATGGGCGGTTATTACGATGCGGTGAAACTAATACCCAGCGCCCCGTTAGCGGGTTTTTACGTCTGTGAGTACTTTCTAATAAAGCCATATTAACTCTCCAACCCACTTGGGTAATTAGTTTGCCAGCGCCATGTATCGGTGGTCATGTCGCTCAATGTTAGTTCTGCGTTCCAGTTAAGGGTAGTTTGCGCTTTTGTGGCATCAGCGTAATTGCAGGCAATATCACCTGCTCGGCGCGGTGCACTTTTATACGGAATAGCTTTACCTGCTGATGCGCTAAATGCGTTGATCATATCAAGCACTGAATAACCTTGGCCTGTGCCTAAGTTGTATGCATGAAAGGCGGTGTCTGATTTATGTTGCATAAATGCCGCTACATGGCCTTTAGCTAAATCTAAAACGTGAATGTAATCGCGCACGCCAGTACCATCTTCGGTATCGTAGTCGTCACCAAAAATATTAACGACCTCACGTTTACCTACCGCAGTTTGAGCAATAAATGGCATTAAATTATTTGGAATACCATTTGGGCTTTCGCCCAATAAACCACTTGGGTGTGCGCCTACTGGGTTAAAGTAACGCAGTGCTATGCCCATAAAGTTGCTGTTGGCATTACATACATCTTGCATGGCTTGTTCTACCATGACTTTAGTCCAACCATAAGGATTGGTTGCGCGTATTGGGTGCTTTTCATCAATAGGCAGGTAGTCTGGCTCGCCATAAACAGTGGCCGATGAGCTGAAAATTATATGATTAACACCTTCATCTTGCATGTTTTGTAGCATGCTTAATGTGCCCGATACATTGTTTTGGTAGTAACGTAGTGGTTGCTCGGTCGATTCACCTACCGCTTTTAATGCTGCAAAATGAAATACAGCCTCAGCATGAGTTTGCTTAAGCGCAAGCTTAAACTGCTGCTCGTCTTGAATATCACCTAAAATAAATTCAAAACGTGTACCTGTAATTTTTTCGAGTTGATCAAGTACACGAGGGCTCGCATTAGATAAGTTATCGTAAATTACAGGTGTAATGCCTGCTTCATGTAATGCAATACATGTGTGGCTACCTATGTAACCCATGCCGCCAGTCACTAAAACTTTCATGTGTTTTCTCGAAAATATATTTATATGATAAATACTACTATTAAGGAAGTTTAAAAACAATAGTTATGAATTGTTCAAAATTCAAATAAATGATTAAAAAACATTCACTGCTATCGTCGTCACTTTATTAATATTTTCTATAAACTGATTCAACAACGGTCTAATTATCATTCAAAGGTGGCAATGCTATTATTTCACAATCGTAATTCGTTAAATGTGTAAGCGCTGTATTACATAACATGGAGCTAGGTATGAACAAAAAAATTTTAATCACAGGTGCAACAGATGGCATTGGGTTTGAAACGGCTAAAATGCTGCTAGCGCAAGGTCATACCGTTCTTCTTCACGGGCGTAATGCGCAAAAGCTCAATAAAGTACACACTTTACTCAGTAACGATTATCCGCAAGCAAGCACACAAACTTACGTGGCCGATTTGAGTGAAATGGCGCAAGTGCATAATCTGGCTAAACAAATTACAGCCGACCATAAACACCTAGATGTACTTATTAATAATGCAGGTGTGTTTAAGCTCGACAACCCTGAAACTGCAGATGGTCTTGATGCACGATTTGCAGTAAACACATTAGCGCCTTATTTATTAACAACTTTACTATTACCGCTTTTTGATACCCAAGGGCGAATTGTTAATGTGTCGTCAGCGGCGCAAGCAACAGTCAACCTAGATGCACTGATTGGGCAAAGCTTTTTGTCAGATAACGCAGCATACGCACAAAGCAAATTGGCAATTACAATGTGGTCGCGTCATATGGGTTTAAAACTTAAGGGTAATGGTCCATTGGTGGTATCGGTTAACCCTAAGTCACTACTAGGCAGCAAAATGGTTAAAGACGCATACGGCCTTAATGGCGGCGATTTAAAGTTAGGTGCCGATATATTTTGCCGCGCTGCACTAAGCGATGAGTTTAGTAATTCAACAGGGCTTTACTTTGATAATGACGCTGAGTGCTTTTCAGCCCCTCATGCAGATGCATTGAATGACGCTAAAAATCAACAGCTAATAGATGCACTCGATTTAAAATTATTACAGCTAGCAATATAGCTAACGCAATTTGAGCGTTGGTTATAGAGTGTATTACCTAGTTATACACCGTATAAAGTTTCATTGAAGACAAACAAAGAGTTCACCACTTTAAAATGGCGAACTCTTTTTTGTTTTTGGAATTTTATATTTATTGTGCGCTCATTAAACGCTGATACAACCAATCTTTTAATTCAGAACGGTCGTGTTTTAGCTGGTGCATTTGCTCATCGCTAATAGGCGCACCGTCCAATTCTAATATTCTTATTTCTTTATCTAGTTTATTGTACTGCTCGGCTTTTTCTGCAAAGTCAGCATCACTTTTGTTCAACGTATTTATCGTGTTTATGTGCTCAGGAAAGTCGTTTGTTAATGAATGGTCTTCGCCTAACATAGTCGCTCCTTAGTAAAAAATAAGCTTACACAAAATAAGCTGTCACTTAATGAGCTTGGGTTTAAATAAGGGGAATTCAACCACTCGCATCAAAAATTTAATAGGGTAAGTAAGTGTTACGTCATGCTAAAGAGGGAATTACTATTTATCTAGCTGCAAATCACTGACACTCATAACGGCTTGGGTTAGAATGCAACACGCCTAAATACTCCCGATAACTATCTTTATTGAGTACTTAATTACATGCTTTTGATGATCGATAATTACGATTCGTTTACCTATAACTTAGTGCAGTACTTTCAGCGATTGGATCAAGACGTATTAGTAAAACGTAATGACGAGTTGAGCATTGCGCAAATTAAACAACTTAATCCGGAGCATATAGTTATCTCTCCGGGTCCTTGCTCACCGAATGAAGCTGGTATATCGTTAAGTGTAGTTGAACACCTAAAAGGCCAATTTCCTATATTAGGGATTTGCTTGGGACATCAAACGATTGCTCAAGCGTTAGGCGGGGATGTAGTGCGCGCTAAAAAAGTAATGCATGGTAAAACATCTCCCATAACACACACCAATAAAGGTGTTTTTAAAGGATTAGCTAATCCGTTAACGGTTTGTCGTTACCACTCGCTGGTGGTTAAAGCGCAGTCGTTGCCCAACGAACTTGAAATAACAGCGTGGACACAAACACCGCAAGGTGAGTTTGACGAAATAATGGGCATGCAACACAAAGAGTTAGCAATTGAAGGGGTGCAGTTTCACCCGGAAGCTATTTTAACCGAGCAGGGATTAACGCTGCTTGATAACTTTTTAACTCGCTTCTAGTCTAATAACACTGAACGTATTCAATAATTACTATTTAACGAGCATTATGACTGAACTTGCACAACAACAGCGTACAGCAAAAATACTTGATCAACGGGCACACGATTTGCTGTTGGGTCATAGTTTTGCGCATCAGCAAATTGGGTTTATTCATACCTTAGATATTGATTACGGCGAGCCTATGAAGCAGCGTACCTTGTTGCAGGTTGAAGTGTCAGCGCAACAAAAGCGTAAGCAAACAAGTACCGCTCATCATAAGTACCGTGCACAAGCCAGCGAACAGCTTCATAAAGTAATTGAAACAGCTATATTTAAACAGCTCGAAGATATGGACGCAGTGATTCAAACAACAATAGGGATTGAAGACAGCGTTGCCACTATTTTAGATATATTAGCTGTAAAGTCGGCCTCAGTTGGCCGTTTAGAGCCGTTAGTAAACGATTTAAGCTGGCTAGGGCGCGAATTGGTCACGTTGGTTAACCTCCCGTATTACCGAAACCAGCGTAGTAAAAAAAATACCGCGGTAAAAGTAGACAGCCCCGCACTTGCTCTGCGTTACATAGGGCTTGATAACTTACAGTTAGTGATTCCCACATTTGCAGTTCGCCATTGGATGCCCCATAGTACCGAGCCTTTTTCGTTACTAAAACGTAGGCTCAGAGACAGCGCAATGGCCAACGCCATTGCCGCGCAAAAAATTGCAGAAATAAACGACGTAAATGAGATACACGCATTTACCTTGGGTATGTTATTAGATGTAGGGCGTATTACGTTAGTACGTTTGTACTTAAAAACCTTTGAGCAGGTTTGGCAACGAAAAGTACAAATAGCACGTCAAGAAAACCAAAAAGACCTCCACACAGCATTATTAGAGCTAAAGCCCGACCCTTTATTTTTAACTACACTGCTGTGCAATAAGTCAATTCAGGTCAGTGCGCGAGTCATCGACAAAATGGCCTTTAAATATTTGCCATTTAAAGGCGTGATGGAACAGTTACAAAATGGCGTAAATAAAGGCGATAGTGCCTTACCGTTAACGCAGGTCATTTTAAAAGCGCGGTGTTACTCCCAGTACTTAATTTTAAAAGAACACCAACTAATTGAGCCCGACGAAACCGCAGCGTGGTTTTCGTATTTTCAGTTCACTAAAACGGAACTAAAAACCCTTCAAACAAGCAATTTTACCAATCTTGCTATTCAAATTGACTAAAAAATTAAATTTTTTGTTAATTTTTTTACGACTATTCATTCATTCCTACTGATTCATCCGTAAAGTTATTTAGTGGTAAAAGCCTATGCAAGTCACTACTGATGCGGTTAGTTGATAAAAAATAAATGTGTTTCGGTATGCAAATAGTTATTCACTATCTATGAAATAATATCTTAAGCCCTTTATTTTCAAGGGTTACATGAAAGTTTTTAACGAGACAGCTACCACTAATTCTGAAATAATGGGCGTCTGAAAATTGAACCACAAAGCAATTTTTTGTACCCAACAGACACCTGAACGTACTCAAAAGCTTGGTTAATATTTTTAATCAAACACTTATTTATGCTTTGTGTAGATCACAATTAAGAGGAAATAAAATGACAGTCAATCGCGAATTATTTGATCACGTAATGGTTCCTAACTACGCACCTTCAAGCGTAATTCCTGTTCGAGGCGAAGGCTCTCGCGTATGGGATCAACAAGGCAAAGAGTTTATCGACTTTGCTGGTGGTATTGCTGTTAACTGTCTTGGCCACTGTCACCCTGCTTTAGTAGGTGCATTAAAAGAACAGGGCGAAAAAATTTGGCATTTATCAAATGTTATGACTAATGAGCCGGCGCTTCGCCTCGCTAAAAAAATGGTTGATGCCACTTTTGGTGAAAAAGTTTACTTTGCTAACTCTGGCGCAGAAGCAAACGAAGCCGCACTTAAATTAGCGCGTCGTTTTGCACTTGATAAGTTTGGCCCAGAAAAATCACAAATTATTGCATTTAACAAAGGTTTCCACGGTCGTACATTCTTTACTGTAACTGTTGGTGGCCAAGCGGCATACTCAGATGGTTTTGGTCCTAAGCCGGGTGACATCGTACATTGTGATTACAACGATCTAGCCGCGTTTGAAGCGCTAATTAGCGACCAAACATGTGCCGTAATGATGGAACCACTGCAAGGTGAGGGCGGTATTGTTTCACCAACTGACGAGTTTGCTCAGCAAGTTCGCGATTTATGTACTAAACACAATGCGCTACTTATTTTTGATGAAGTGCAAACAGGTGTTGGCCGTACAGGTGACTTGTACGCATACCAAGGTTTAAATGTAGTACCTGATATTTTAACTTCAGCAAAAGCATTAGGTGGCGGTTTCCCAATTGGCGCAATGTTGACTACAACAGATATTGCACAGCATCTAAAAGTAGGTACTCATGGTTCTACTTACGGCGGTAACCCGCTTGCGTGTGCTGTTGCCGAAGCCGCATTTGATACTGTTAACACACCCGACGTACTTGCTGGTGTAAAAGAAAAAGCAGCTTTATTTAACGAACTCCTTGCAGCGGTAAACGAAAAATACAACGTATTTAGCGAAATTCGCGGTAAAGGTTTGTTAATTGGTGCTGTTGTGAATGAGCAATACAAAGGCCGTGCTAAAGAATTTTTAGTAGCCGGTACTGAACAAGGTCTAATGTCATTAGTGGCAGGTGCTGACGTTGTTCGTTTTACACCGTCTCTTGTTATCCCAGAAGCGGATATTCGCGAAGGTATGGCACGTTTTGAAAAAGCAGTTGCAAGCGTAGTAAACGCATAAGCTGTTTTAGCCAATCTACCGAGGGCAAGCATTGTTTGCCCTACGAATTTTATTTACCGTTATTTATAAGGGAGCAAGCGGACTCATGATGATCCTTCGCCCAATCCAGCAAAATGATTATTCAGCATTACTGACAATCGCCCACGAATCGGGCCATGGTTTTACATCTTTGCCTTTAAACGAAGAGCTATTACAAAAGAAGATTGACCATTCAGTAAGCTCATTTGCTAAACACACGTCACAACCCGGTGACGAAGGCTACTTGTTTGTTCTTGAAGATAGCGAAACAGGTGAAGTAGTAGGTACCTCGGCTATAGAAGCCGCTGTGGGCCTAGATGATGCGTTTTATCATTACCATTTAAGTAAAGTGATTCACTCTTCGCGCACACTAGATGTTTACAAAGCGGTTGATATTTTAACGCTATGTAACGACTACACTGGCGCAACAGAGCTGTGCACCTTGTTTTTGAAAGACGGCTATCGCAAAAACTGTAACGGCAAACTGCTGTCTAAAGCACGCTTTATGTTTATTAAACAACACCAAGCACGCTTTGCAGAAACCGTTATTGCAGAAATGCGCGGTGTGTCTGATGAAAACGGCAATAGCCCGTTTTGGAAGTGGTTAGAAGAACACTTTTTCTCAATGGACTTCCCAACAGCAGATTACTTAACGGGTATTGGCCAAAAAGTATTTATTGCTGAACTGATGCCTAAATACCCAATTTACGTCAATTTATTGAGTAAAGATGCGCAAGCGGTAATCGGTCAAGTTCACAACAATACTCGCCCGGCGATTGAATTATTAAAAAGCGAAGGCTTCACGTTTAACGGCTACGTTGATATTTTTGACGCAGGTCCAACAGTTGAAGCAAAAGTAGATAATATTGCTACAGTACGTAACTCACACGACTTTATTGTTGAAATTGGAGAGCAAACGGGCGACACCATGGTGTTATTAGCAAACGACAAGCTCGAAAACTTTAGAGCGACCGTTGCATCAATGAGTTTCGACGAACGCGCTAAAACCGTTGTTTTATCACGACAAGTAGCCGACGCCCTGCAATTACAAACGGGCGATACTGTTAGCGCAACCCCAGTTTAATTTAGGAGAAAGTATATGGCTCATCCTGCACAATTTATTAATGGTCAATGGTCACAAGGCCAAGGCTCAGAATTTAACTCAGTAAACCCAGCAAATAACGATGTTATTTGGCAAGCATCATCAGCCACTGCAGAGCAAGTTGATGCAGCTGTTGGCGCTGCGCGTGAAGCGTTTTACGCATGGGCTGATAAAAGCTTTACTGAGCGTTTAGAAATAGTAAAAGCATTCGCAGCACAATTAAAAGAAAACAGTGAAGAGCTTGCAATCACTATTGCACAAGAAACAGGTAAGCCATTATGGGAAACACGCACTGAAGCGGGTGCGATGGTTGGTAAAATTGCCATTTCAGAAAAAGCATTTTTAGAGCGCACGGGCGATGTTGAAAATGCAATGCCATTGGGCCGCGCGATGATTCGCCACAAGCCACACGGTGTTGTAGCAGTATTTGGCCCGTATAATTTTCCGGGCCACTTACCAAACGGCCATATTGTGCCAGCGCTACTAGCGGGTAATACGGTTGTATTTAAACCGTCTGAACTAACACCAAAAGTGGCTGAGCTTACCCTTAAATTGTGGGAAAAAGCGGGTTTACCAGCAGGCGTTATTAACCTTGTTCAAGGTGAAGTTGAAACGGGCAAAGCCCTTGCTGCTCATAAAGGCATTGATGGCTTGTTCTTTACCGGCTCATCGCGCACAGGTCATATTTTACATGAACAGTTTGCAGGCCAGCCGGGTAAAATTTTAGCTCTCGAAATGGGCGGTAATAATCCGCTTATTATTACTGACGTTGAAGATACTAAAGCCGTTGTACACGATATTGTGCAATCAGCATTTATTTCAAGCGGTCAGCGTTGTACCTGTGCTCGTAAGTTATTTTTACCAACAGGTAGTAAAGGCGATGCAATATTAGAGCGCCTAATTACTGCAACTAAAGCCATTAAAGTAGGCAACTACGACGATGAAGATCAGCCATTTATGGGCTCTATGATCTCATCAGCGGCAGCAGAAGGTATGGTTAAAGCACAAAGCGAGCTTGTTGAGCTTGGCGGTAAGGTGCTTGTAGAACTAGAGCACACAGCAAATACAGGCTTTGTAACACCAGGTATTATTGAGTGTTCAGCAATTGGCGACTTCCCAGACGAAGAGCATTTTGGCCCACTTTTAAAAGTGTTCCGCTTTGACGACTTTGACAGCGCAATTGATAAAGCAAACGACACAAGCTTTGGTTTATCTGCTGGTTTACTTAGCGATAATGAAGCCGATTACGACCACTTTTTACGTCGTATTCGTGCCGGTATTGTTAACTGGAACCGCCCAATTACGGGTGCATCTAGCGCTGCACCATTTGGTGGTATTGGCGCATCAGGCAATCACAGAGCAAGCGCGTACTACGCAGCTGACTACTGTGCATACCCTGTAGCTTCAGTAGAGCTTGAAAAAGTAGCCATGCCAGCAACATTAAGCCCAGGCTTAAAAATAGATTAAGTTAATAATACTTAATTAGTATAAAAGCAGCTTCGGCTGCTTTTTTTGTATGCTTAAATCACAAAGCTAGCAATCAACCGCGCTTTCTGCTTAAATCAGCGTAAGTAATATTATTAGGTGGTAAATATCATGGTTTTAGATAGGCAAGGGTACGATGATTTAATCATGTATCTAACTCAAAATTTAGCATTGTTTGAGAAGCCAGGTGTGATAAAACCAGGCGCTCCAACGGTAATGGAACTCATAGAAGATGTTATTGCCGAAAACGTCATGCTAATTTGTGAACAGCACACAAACCTTAACACAGAGCAACGCAGCTTAATTGTGCGTGAGGTTGATGGCATTGTTTACGACTTACAAGAAGTGCTTAGCAGCATTACGTCACAGCCTGTTACGGTTGAACAACATGAGTTTATTGACGAATTTGCAAGCTTAATTAAAAACCTCTTCGACAGCGCTGTTTCGCAGCAGTATTAATCCCCAATTTATAGCGCCGCGTATCGCATTTCGTTTGCAACTGCGGCCAACTTGCTTACAATCAAGAAAAATATTTTTGAGATAAAAACATGCAAGCAAATGTAAAATGGGTTGATGGCGACACATTCGTAGGTCGTTCTAATTCTAATCACAACGTTGTATTTGATACCGGTAGCGACAGTGCTGCACCTAGCCCAATGGAAATGGTATTGATGTCGGTTGGCTGTTGTTCATCGGTTGATGTTGTGGGTATTTTAAAAAAAGCCAAACAAGACTTTTCAGACGTTCAAGTACAATTAAGTGCCGAACGCGCCGAAACTGCTCCTCGCGTATTTACTAAAATCAATTTACATTTTGTTGTTACAGGCAAAAATGTGTCTGAAAAGCACCTTGCACGCGCTGTTTCTTTGTCTGCTGAAAAGTATTGCTCGGTAGCTTTAATGCTTGATAAAACAGTAGAAATTACTCATAGCCATGAAGTTGTGCAAGAACAGGTAAAATAACGCTTTTTCCATAAGGAAAATTCGTATAAAATCCGCGAACTTTTCATTCTGCAGGTGCAGATTTCACTAATTTATAGGTTGGTTTATTATGAACAAACCCTTCGATAAACTTAAACTTCATGGCTTTAACAATTTAACCAAAAGTTTAAGCTTTAGTATTTACGATATTTGCTACGCAAAAACCGAGCAACAACGTAAAGAATATATTGAATATATCGATGAGCAGTACAGTGCAGATAGACTAACCGACATTTTAGGTGAAGTTGTTGATATTATTGGTGCCAATATTTTAAATGTTGCACGCCAAGATTATGAACCACAGGGCGCCAGTGTAACTATTTTGGTTTCGGAAGAGCCTGTAGAAGAGCAGCAAAATTACGATGCTGACGAAGCACCAGGCCCATTACCTGACTCAGTGGTTGCGCACCTAGATAAAAGCCATATTTGTGTACACACATACCCAGAAGCTCACCCTGATGATGGTATTTGTACATTCCGTGCTGATATTGAAGTATCTACGTGTGGTATTATTTCGCCGCTTAAAGCATTAAACTTCTTAATTCATAGTTTAGAGTCTGACGTGGTAACAATTGACTACCGTGTACGTGGTTTTACTCGCGACGTAAACGGCGTTAAGCATTATATTGACCACGCTATTAACTCAATTCAAAACTTCATGACAGACGATACCAAAGAAGCGTACCAAATGATGGACGTAAACGTGTATCAAGAAAACCTGTTCCATACCAAAATGATGTTAAAAGAAACCGACCTGAACACATACTTGTTTGGTCTTTCTACAACTGATTTATCGGATGATGAAGAAGAAGAAATTCGCTCTAAGCTAAACCGTGAAATGCAAGAAATATTCTATGGTCGTAACCTGCCAGAAACAGAATAATAGTCACGTTAGTTAAATAAAAACGGCGCTCATTGAGCGCCGTTTTTGTATGCGTTAATAAATATACCTATAAATCACTTACATCAGAGTTTAGGTTATTTAACAAGTAACAACTCGGTTTGTCGGCCGTTTAAGTACCACACGCCGGTTTTATCAAAAATAGCGTCTTCTTCTAACATTATGCGTATTTCTTTATTCCATGGTTTTATAAACACCGCATTGTTAAGCTCAATAGAGTAAGCGGTATTTAAATGCAGTGGGTAGTCGCCATCGCCGGATACACCCTGTTGTGAATCCCACATACCCAGTGTGGTACCCGCAGCATGACCATGATAGCCAAGCGGGTGCGTATAAATAGTGGGTTTTAAACCTTGGGCAATGGCTTTTTCGCGAGCGGCTTTTAATACCTGATTACCCGTTTTACCTTCGCTAAATTCAGCGGTAAAAATGTCTTGGAGTTTATTGCCCTTTTTAAGCGCATCAACAAGGTAAGCGGGCGCAATGGTTTCGCCAGGCTTTAAAACATAAGCATGTTGTTGGGTGTCGGTATTTAAGCGTAAGTACGTAATACCAAAATCGACATGCAGTAAGTCACCCGCTTGAATAACGTTATCGGCGTAACCATTAGTAAAGCTGTCTTCGTGGTCGAACGATTTGCTGTCGGCGCGTTGTATTGCAATACTTGGGTGAAACCATGTTTGCAGTTTTAGCTCTTTTACGCGCTCTCTAAACCACCACACTAAATCGTCGCTGGTTGTTTTGCCCACCGTTATTACTTTGCTTGAAAAACCCTCGGCAATAATAGCGTGCGCAATAGCAACAATGTGTTTATACATGTCTATTTCTTGGGGGATACGCTGCTCTAACCAGGCAACTGCCAGCGGCTCGGCCGATATTATTTTATTTTTATAAGCGCTAGGTAAGTTGGCCATTAAGGTATTGTAATCGCCTAGCACTAAGCCGTCGGCATGACCCCAATCGGTAGACGTATTGAGTGCAATGTTATCTGGGTTGTAGCGTTCAATAATATCGTTCAGTGCTTGCCACTGGTTTGGCTGCGCCTTTTTGTCCCAGCCTTTTGTAAATACGTTACCTATTTTATAGGGCGCAATGGCGTAAGCATCCACATTGCCTTGTTCATTTAAGGCAAAGAGCAAAATGGTGGTACGCCTTGCCGATAACCAGGTTGCTGGCAGCATTGTTTTTAATATGGGATCTTCGTTGTATTCGCGGCTAATAAGCAGCCACATATCGATGTTGTGTTGCTTCATTAAGCTGGGCATTAATGTGTTTACCCTAAGCTCGGTTATATTATCTATAAACGCAGCGCGTTCTTTCATCGATAAAATAGCAGGCACGCCATCGGCTTTAGCTAAGGGGCTTAAAATAAGCGTGGTAAGTAAGCTCACGCAAAGTAGGAGGTGTTTTGTAAGGTGCATAATTGTTTTATTTTTAGGCTAGTTAATTTATAACATGCCTTAATGGCAGCCATAAAAAAACATTTTGAGATAAACAGCACACAAAAAAGCCCAGCTAACTCGCTGGGCTTTAGCATGAATAGGGATATTATTTAATCATGCTGTAAATAAGTGCAAATACCGCAAGCGCACCTACCGCTAACACAAACAAAGTACTTAAACGGTTACGATACTTATGCAGAGCCGGTACTTTATAAACTGCAATCATAGGCATGATAAATAATATCATTGCAATAATAGGGCCCGACAGCTGATCCATCATATCGAGTATGCTTGGGTTTTTAACTGCACAAAACCAAATTGCAAAAAACATAATAACTACGCCAATTTTATCTACCGTTTTAGCACCAAGCTGTGTTTGCTTAGTCACCAAACCTGTAAAGCTTTCGCGGGCTCCTAAAAAGTGACCTAAAAACGACGACGTAATGGCAATAAAGGCAACTAAAGGTCCAAGCGTCGCAATAAACGAGTTATGGGTAATGTTAGCAAGGTACGATAAAACCGAGACGTTATCGGCTTTTGCTTGTGCCATCTGCTCACCTGTTAGCGACAGCACGCACGAAAATACAAACAGCAATACAAACACAATTAACAGTAAGCTTGTGCGCTTTAAAATGGCTTCTGATTTGCGTGTAGCAAGGTCGTCATAGTGTTCGCGTTGTACATGCACAAAGCTTGAAATAGCCGCTGCATGGCTAAACGAAAACACAATAATAGGAATAGATAACCACAGCGTTTTACCAAAGCTGCCCACTTCAGGTAGGCTCATGTTGGGCATTTGCCAGCTAGGTATTAAATACAGGGATAAAAAAACAAAATACCCACAAGCGGATACACCAAAATAGAAAACGCGCGCAGCATTAGGCGCTCGCCACCCATCATTAGGCTTATCATACCGGCTACCAAAACACCCGAAAGCACTACGCGAGGCGGCGATTCCATGCCCAGCTGGTTTACCATAAAGCTGTCTACCGTGTTGGTTAAGCCTACACCGTAAATAAGCAAAATAGGGAATATAGATAAAAAGTATAACAATGAGATTAATCGCCCAGCATTAACGCCAAAGTGTTCTTCAACTACATCGGTAAAATCGGCATGCTTATTTTTAGACGATAATACAAAGCGTGCTAAACCACGGTGGGCTAAAAAGGTCATCGGAAACGCTAAACACGCCATAATAATCAGCGGCCAAAAACCGCCAATACCAATGTTAATAGGTAAAAATAAAATACCCGCACCAACGGCGGTACCAAAAAGGCTTAAGGTCCACTGCGTATCGTGCAGGTTCCATTTAGATTTTGCGTTTGAATTTGCACTTGAATGCGTGTGTGTTGATGCATTTGAATGCGTTGCATCTAAAGGTGTTGTCATGTGTGTGTGCCGTCCATTATTTATAATAATAACCGCGCCGAAGGATATAGTTTTTGGCCCACTTTTTCATGTTTTTAGCGCCCTAGAGCCGCAATTAACTGCGTTAAAATAGCCCCCAAGTGTCATGAATACGAAACAGCGGTGTAAAAGTAAACAAAGCCAGCACAAGGTGTTTAAAAATGTAGTAATGACACGTTTTACTATTCTCTACACGGTAAAGTAACTCGCTAAAATATAATATTTATAATTGGCAAACACTTACACGGTTTGTTATTAATAGGTGTTCATAAAATAAGGATGTTTTCATCTGGAAGTAATGAAAATGTTTTTTGTTAAAATGTTATCTACTCAATTTATACTGTGGAGTGATATGAAACTTTTCATTTTTATAGCATTGGCCTTTTACTGCATCGGTTCCTATGCAGTGGTCATGAGACATGATGTTCCAATAGACAGTTATCGTGTTGAAAAAATACCAGAATATATTGTCGATATGCCACAGGAAGGCCATGGAGTCCTTATTGCTGAAAAATGGGTAGTCACAGTAGCGCATACTATCTTTCACGACTATGCAGGGTCTAAGCTAAACGTCGGTTCGAAACAATATGAAATTGAAAAAGTATATATCCATCCGGAATATGTAAAACCTAGCAACAATATACTTAGTGGCGACTTAGCGCCGCTTATGCAAGTTTTGGAATCAAGCAGTGATATTGCTTTAATAAAACTATCCAGCCCTGTTTTAGACATTAAGCCAATTTCAATTTATTCAAAATCTGACGAAAAAGGCAAAGTCATAACTGTATTCGGTAAAGGTGCTATGGGAAATGGATTATCAGGTGAAAATTTAGATACTAAATATTTATATCAGCCAAATAAATTTCAAAATGTTGTAGAAAGCGCAAATGGCAAATGGCTGACATTCAAATTTGACTCACCGCACAACGCGCTCCCTCTAGAAGGGATGCATGGTTCTGGAGATAGCGGGGGCGCCTCTATCATTTATCAAAGCGGTGAGCCCTCCCTAGTGGGATTGTCTAGTTGGCAATTTGCAACTGGAGATATTTCGGCATTTAAAGGCGGTTTATATGGTACAACTGCTTATCAAACTAGAATATCTAGTTACTACAATTGGATTACAGGTGTTGTGGGCCGCTAACAAACCAAAAAATAATAAATAATAGGGTTGTGCCTCTCTCTATGACTTACATCTATAACCCATAACAAGAAACACCCTAACTAAGGAATAAACCGATGATAAAGTATTTATTAATTTTATTGTTTTTAACACCTATTCAAGCATTTGCTGGAAAGTATGCAAATCAAGCTAATGAGAATCCATTTCATAATGGGGAGTTAAACGCAAAATATGAAGGAGAGGCAACAGCTTTAGGGGGAACAGTATTAGAACATATTACAGTAAACAATAATAACTTGTACTTGTTGGATTTAAAAACTCCATCTATCAACAATATTTGGGTAACGAGTTTTGTAAAAGCTCAAGGTAAAGAGGTAGTTGAGGTGGGTGATAATGTTATTTTTAAAGGTTATATTTCTACTGCCTCTAGTCTAGATGAAACTGAAGAGCTAGAAAATTCTATTCAATCTAAGACACTATTAATGGCGATATATGCTTTGAACAAAGGCAAGTAAAGCAAAATTGAAAGGCTTTCTGTGGCTTTAATATAAGTATCTGAAACCTTACCTAGCTTACATTTTACATCGGCATGTGAATGACTATGTATTAACAGGGAATATATGGCAGACCAAGAAATAAGACAATTTATTGAGGATATACAATCTAAGTTTCCAGATGTCATACCGTTAATGGATAAACACGAAGAATGTGAATTCGCTTTTCTTATGGAGGAGTTCGCAAATTTAACAACGTTTGCATTCAACGAAAATAAAAACGCTGATGCGCTTAAGTATTTGTCATATATGAATCTAAAACTAGAGACTGCAAGTCTTACCGAGTTTGATTACATAGATACCTATTATGTTGAGCACTTGTTTTGGAAAGCGACTCCCATCGGAATTGAAATGGGTTGGCCACTTGTTCCCGATAAACTAAAAAAGCTGTACTTAAATTTTCATGGGCAAGCGCCTCAAATACGTTGAGTATTGGTAAAGGTTGTTCTTATTTGTTTTGATTTAAAAATTAAAACATGTTCCGAAAAGTTGTTAAGTAGGCGCTATTGTTCTGAACTTAATGAGAGATTTTTATTAAACTCCGTTATACTTCTTACAATTGAATATGCCAAATGAAGTAAATAGGCCGCTAACAGCAATGAGCACAGACATTCTTTTTCATACTATTTTTCCGCACGAAACCAGTCAAACATGGGTTGTATTTGTCCATGGCGCTGGAGGAAGTTCGGCAATCTGGTTTCGTCAGCTCAAAGCTTATAAAAAAGAATACAATGTATTGTTGCTCGATCTTCGTGGTCACGGTAAATCAAATAACTTAGTACAAAATTTTGTTGATAATAATTATTCGTTTAATAACGTCTCTAAAGATATTATTGATGTGTTAGACCATAACAATATCACCAGCGCACACTTTGTTGGTATTTCATTGGGCACAATACTCATTCGCAATATTGCAGAAATTGCGCCGCAATATGTTTCTAGCATGGTGCTAGGTGGCGCGGTAACCCGCTTTAATACTCGCAGTAATACATTGGTTTATTTAGGTAATACGTTTAAACACTTCTTGCCTTATATGTGGCTGTATCGCTTATTTGCTTTTATTATGATGCCGAAAAAGCGCCATAAAGAATCTCGGCTTTTGTTTGTTCGTGAAGCAAAACGTTTGTGCCAAAAGGAGTTTATAAAATGGTTTAAATTAGCCATGGATGTAAACCCTTTAATGCAGTATTTCAAAGAAAAAGACATCGATATTCCCATTCTTTACATTATGGGTAAAGAAGATCATATGTTCCTTGGCCCTGTTAAAGAAATGGTAAAGCGCCATAAAAACAGCGTACTGCAAACTATTCACCAATGTGGCCATGTTTGTAATGTAGAACGCCCTGACTTATTCAACCAGCACTCGCTTGCTTTTATCGCCCAGCAAAATCGCTAAGGGTTGTAGAGGGGATAGCTCTTTTCTTTACTTTCCCCCTAAACTCAAAACAAGACCTGTCCTGAAAGAATGCCGAAAGAATAAAACTTCATTTTTATATTAAAACGTAGGTTAGGTAGAGCGAAGCGAAACCCAACATGTCATAGCGCCATGTGATTAATGAAGCCAAGAGACGGTTTTATTTATTAAACAGCTTATCCAATAATGTTCAATTGATATACACTGGCAAGGTAACGTATTGATAAGGATATTAAGTTGTCGCAAGTTAAAACACTCCCCATTACAGCCACGCGCTGGCTTTCTCTTTTATTGTGCGCAATTACCGCTGCAACAATTACCGTATTTTTAAGTAAAGTCGGTTTTGTACAAAAGGCATATTCAAGCTTGGGCGCTATTTTAAATGCTAATCCGGTTTTGCATTACAGCAGCGCACTTTTAGCCGGTATTGGCATAAAGCTGCTGCTTGATAAGTTTTATATATCGCACCCTAGACGCGGTATTGGGTTTAACTGGCGATATCCGCCGGTGACAATTGCTGTATTAGTGTCATTACTTCTGACTGCTTTGTACGTAATAAATACAGTATCAAAACTTGATGAAGCTACGTTATACGCACGAAGTTTTATGAGCTTAAAATACCTAGCACTTACGTTTATTGCCATGCTAATAACCGTCATTTATCAAACAAAGCTTTATATCAAAAAGCCGATATTTACTGTTGTATTGGTTGCTCTTAGTGCAGCCTTTATCATTTTAGCAGTCAACCTAGCTGATATAGTCCCTGCTTTTGACGTTTTCATTTATCTAGCTGTTGGCTATTTTATATTGGCAGCTTACTTATTATTTGATGAATATAGACAAAGTAAACAGCCAAGCATCATTACTGAAAAAGAAGATGTAACTATTCAGGTAAATCCAGAGCTGAATAGTTTAAAAGATTTTCAAAAATGGTTTGCTGATGATCGGCCTATTGTTCATAAAAGTGATTTAGAGCCAGACCTACAAGTTTATGCAGATCGAATTTATAACCGTTTATTTAAAGGTGGTGATGAATATCAACAGCAACCTTTAGCGCAACATATTGCTTTATGTGGCTCATTTGGCTGTGGTAAAAGTAGTATTGTTAACGCTGTTGCTAATGATTTAGAAGCAGTCTCTAAAAAAAGTGGAGTGTGGATACATAGCGATATATCAACGTGGGGCGCTGCAAGTGGCAGTGTTGGCCATATTGTACTGAGCAATATTATTGATGATATAAGCCAACATATTGATATGTGTGCTTTTCGTGCCTTACCTAGACATTATACCGAAGCGCTTAAATCAGGGGGGAGCGTATTTCAATTCGCTTCAACATTACTTGCTGGCCCAATTGATATTGAGGGAAGTTTTCAAAAGCTTAATGATGTTCTTGGCACAACAAACCATAAATTACTTATTACCTTACAAGATGTTGATCGCGGAACAGGCGATGAAAACGAAAAACGTTTAAATGATATAGCCGCGCTGCTGGATAGATTGAAAAATCGAGATTTGAGTCATATCAATTTTATCGTTGCAATGGGAAATGAAAATGAGGTTGCTGCTGAAGTGATTTCAAAAGCGACTGATTATAGAGAGGATATACTCCGAGCCGATTTGTCAGCGGTAATAAATTCCTTTATTCAAGTAAGCCTTAAAGAGGCATTGCACCATAATAAAGTTATTATTTTATCTAATAACATGCCTAAAGTGGTACTGAACCCTAATAGAATAGAAGATAGCTATTCGGTACATGTATTTTGCAAGCGCTCGGAATTTATAGAAGCTTTGATAAAGAGAAATAACTTATTTATTAAGGAAGTTAATGCTCTAAAAGCAGTAATTGTTTCAATTAGGCAGCTTAAAAAAATATTAAGACGAGTTGATCAAGCGTGGGTCCCTGGTAATTTGATGGGTGAAGTGAACTTTTTATCCTTTTTAATGGCTTGTTCTTTAAGGGAAGTAAAGCCTACTTATTTTAGTGCATTTGAGAATAGCTATGATTATCTTGTGAAAGTAGGTTCAGGCAATGTTACACCTATAATTAAAGATGAAATGAAGATCGAGGATCCAATTTATTTTAAGTTTTTTGCAACAATGTTAGGGCTAATTACTAGAGATTATAAAGAATCAACTAATGATAAAGAGGCATTGAGTCAAGATGCCAGTAATTTTGAAGATGGAGATGAGTTAAATAAATTCCATTTAAGCTTTAATAAGGCTTTGATACCCACCCAGAGCTTAGGTGTTAGTGATCCTAATGCTAACTACCTGCAAAAAATTAT